>NZ_JAJSPA010000030.1:0-44184 GCF_021282295.1 Halomonas sp. G15
ATTGCGAGGCGGGGTGGCGGGAGTGGCGTCGCTTCGACATGGGAACTGATTCTCCGTCGGTGGATGACGGGATCAGCGTAGGGGGGCAGGCCACCTCGGGAAACCACGCGCCAGAATGGCCGCTTACAGCGCCAGCGCCCTATGGGTCTCCACCATCGGCGCAATAACCGGCTTCCTGTTCATCAACTACCTGATCATCAACGCCCTTCGCCAGCCCGCCATCTTCTCGGGGCTGAGTGCCGAAGAAGCCCTCCTCGCCCAAGGAGAGGAGGACCGGAATTCGTCAGACAGAGGCGTCGATGCCGCACTGCTCCGTCGACTCGAGATCCACATGGCCGAAGCCAAGCCCTATCTAGACGCCAACCTGACGGTGGAGCAACTGGCCCGGCAACTCGGCATGCCCACCCGCGAACTGTCACGAACCATCAATCAGGGGCTTGAGAAGAACTTCTTCGAGTTCGTCTGCGACTTCCGCATCGCGGAGGCCCGCCGTCAGCTGAAAACCACCGAAGCCGGCACCACCATCCTCCAGGTGATGTATGACTCGGGCTTCAACTCCAAGTCGGTCTTCAACACGGCATTCAAGAAAGCCACCGGGATGACCCCCAGCGCCTATCGCGCCCGCTCATGACCGCCCGACGCGCTCATCGAGCTGGCCTCGAAGTTCGACTTTCCGAAATACGCCGCAAGAACCATCAAAATATTGATATCAAAGGACTTATGACGAGGTTCGACCGCAGGCCTTCGAACGACCCCGGCGTCTTCACTCCCTAATATGGAAGCACAGTCGATCAGTACCTCGACTGGCCCATCCACGATTTCGGAGCAAGACACCATGACCCTGCCACTTCGCAAACACCTTCTGGCCATCGCTACCACTTCCGCCCTCGCCCTGCCGCTGGCCACCCCCGCATTCGCCCACTGCGATGCCTTGGACGGCCCGGTGATCTCGGAAGCACGACTCGCGCTGGAGTCGGGCGATATCACGCCGGTTCTCAAGTGGATCCCCGCCGACGATGAGGCAGAGCTCGCGTCCATGTTCGACAAGACCCTCGAGGTGCGCGCGCTCGGTGACAATGCCCGGGAGCTGGCTGACCAGCAGTTCTTCGCCAAGTTGGTAGCAACTCACCGCGCCTATGAAGGCGCGCCTTTCACCGGCATCAAGCCGGCCGGTGAGATTGACCCTGCGGTTCAGCTCGCCGACAGGGCGTTGGAAGAGGGCGAGATCGATACCTTTCTGGCCCGCCTCGTCGAGAAGTTCGAACAGGAGACACGCTCGGCCTTCGAGACCACCCTGGCAGCCAGGCAGCGAGCCGGTGATAACCCCGAGCTGGGACGAGAGTTCGTCGATCACTATGTGCACTACGTCCACTATCTGGAGGATGTACACAATGTGATCGCGGGCAACGCCAGTGCTCATGATCACTGAGCGCCAGCCCCCAGAAACGCCATCGCCCCGGGCCACTCTCGTGACCCGGGGCGGTGCGCTCTAACGGCTGACGGCCAGCGGTGCACTCAGCGTTTTTTCAGTTCTCCTTATTTTTCCCTTCCCCATGGCCCATCACGAACGATCAGAGATCATGCAGCGTGACACCGAGCCCCCGCGACCATTCCTGCAGCTTGTTGCGGTGCTCAGTGACGGCGTTCTGCGGTAGCCGGGACATGGGCTCAGGGGAAGACGACGTGGCCTTCACGACGGGCGCTGGCGCAGCCGCCAGGGGCAGCGTGACGCCCAACCCCCTGGACCACTCCTGAAGCTTGTCGTGATGCTCCATGAAGGCGACCTGCGGTATTCGGGGCGTGGTCTCCCAGGAAGCCTGCTCTGCTGCCGCGGGGACGACAACGCCAGCCAGGAGCATTACACCGCTAACGAGACCAATGATATGACGACGGCTCATGATGTTATCCTCCTTCCTCATCGATCGAGGAAGTTTGACTGCCGAGCGGAGGGTTCCACCCGGCTCATCAACAGTCTGGCAAGGCAGGCTTACACGGCGCTGAAAGAACCCAAATATCGATGCATTTTTTCGGCTCGCGCCATGCGCAGTGTCTACCGGATGGAATCGCGACTGCCTATCAGGCCATAGGCTTGCGAACATGCGGGACACTGCCAGCGCCGAGCGCTCCTTGAGCCATGAAGCGACCATAGCAGGTCCATACCGCCGCCCTTAAGGAAGACGTCGTGCATGATGATCAGGTGTCGGGTTTCCATCAGCATACCTTTGACACTTGTCAAGGCTCACGGCGGTAACCGCAGACTCGCCTCGAAACCATCCTTTCGTCCTGACGCAGGGGCGAGGAGCGTCAAGGTGACACCAGCCCCCTCGGCGATCGCCTGGGCGATGGCGAGTCCCAGGCCGGAGCCGCCGGCCCGGGTATTGCCCCGGGTGAAGCGGTCCGTCAGCCGAGCGAGCACCTCCGCCGGAATCACCGGTCCCGCGTTGACCACCCGCAACACGCCTTCGCTCGACAGGGCGACCTCGACGGGCCGATCGTCCTGCCCATGCTTCAGGGCATTTTCGATCAGATTACGCAGCAGAATCGCCAAGGCATCCGGATCGATCGATGAAAGGATTCGCGCTTCCTTGGGCAGTGAAAGTTCGAGGCGCACCGCGGAAACACGGCGAAAGTCGTCGACGACATGAGCGATGATCGGCCGGACGTCCTGGGGTGTTTCGGCCAGGAGGTCACTGCCCTCCGCCTTGGCCAGCTGCATCAGCTTCTCCGACAGCCGCGAAAGCTGGCGCAGCGACGCCTCGATGCGAGCCGCCCGATCCTGCAGCCGCCCCGGCGGCGCTTCATGGCGCAGACGCTGCACCTGGGCCAGGGTCGCCGCCAGGGGCGTGCGCAGCTCATGGGCGCTGTTAGCCGTGAAGCTGCGTTCGGACTCCAGGGCGCGGCGCAATCGCTCCAGCAGATGGTTCACCGCCTCGGCGATGGGCACGAGTTCCGCCGGCAGGCGCTTGCCCTCTACCAGCGACAGATCCCCTGCTCCGCGCGCCTCGAGCGCATCACGATACGCTCTGACTCCACTCAAGGCATGACGCACGAACCACCAGATGCCCATCAGGCTCAGGGGAATCAGACCCGCCAAGGGCAAGAGCAGCATCACGATCGCTTGCCCTTTTGCCTGGCGTCGAGAGGCAAGCGGCTCGGCGACCTCGATGAAAAGGGTATCGCTGATCGCGGTGGTGCCGTAGAGCCGATGCGTTGCCGTGCTGCGCAGCCCCGCCTGAGGCGTCTCCGGGAAAGTGGACGGATCGATGTCATGCGAGGCGAGCAACGGCGTGCCATCCATTCCCCGAACCAGGTAGGTAATGTACTCCTCGTGAGGGCGCAGGGCGGCCACCTGCTGGAGCAGGCCGGCATCTTCACGGTTGTAGATTTCGACGACGGCCAGGGACAGGATGCGTTGCGCGGTCTCTTCCAGGGAACTATCGAGGGTCCTGTCGATGGTATGTTCGACGATCAGCGCCGTGACCGTGGTGGCGACCAGCCAGAATAGCGTCACCCCGAGGGTCAAGCCGAGGCCGAGACGACGCTGCAGGCTAATCGGCCGGCTCATCTCCGCCCCAGCCGATAGCCCATGCCACGTACGGTCTCGATGCTGGCATGTCCCAACTTCTTGCGCATGCGGCTGATATGAACCTCTACGGTATTGCTTTCGATCTCCGCGCCGAAGGCATACAGGTGATCCTCGAGTTGAGCCCGGGACAACAGCGCTCCGGGATGTTGCACGAGCGACTCGAGCAGCGCCCATTCCCGTGCCGTCAGCTCGACGCCGTGTCCGGCCCGGAGCACCGAATGATTGACCAGATCGATCTCCAACTCACCCACGCGGATCAGCGGATTGGGATTGCCACTGTAACGCCGCGCCACGGCGGCGATCCGAGCGGACAGCTCCGACAGGTCAAAGGGCTTGACCAGGTAGTCGTCCGCGCCGGCGTTCAGCCCTTCAATACGGTCAGATATCTGATCCCGTGCGGTCAAGATAATCACCGGCGTGGTATCGCCTGCCTTGCGTCGGCGCCTCAGAAAATCGAGTCCTCGGCCATCGGGCAGCATCAAGTCAAGCAGAATCAGATCGTAGGCGGTCGTCGCGACGCTCGCTTCAGCGTGCTTCAAGCACTGCATCCAGTCCACGGCATGGCCATCTTCGCTGATCTGTTCGCGCACCGCCTCGCCCAGAGAGGGCGCATCCTCGATCAGTAATATGCGCATATCCCATTTTCTCCTGAGGTCACAGACACCCTGAGCCTAACGGGTCTGCCAGACGGCAACCTGAACGGGACCGACTCGCCCATACATCGAAGCAGTCGTATCCACGTCAGATTCCTGTCAGGTGATCCGCTTACAGTGACAAGGTGAACATCATCTGGAGAAAACCATGAAAACGCCACTGTTTGTCACCACCACGCTGGCCACCATCCTGGCGAGTGGAATGACCCTAGCCGATGACGACTGTCGTGATCCGGTCGCCGACTGGCAGCCTCACGACGCCCTGCGCCAGCAGCTCGAGGCCAAGGGCTGGGAGGTACGCCGCATCAAGGTCGATGACGGCTGCTACGAGGTCAAGGGCCTCGATCAGGAGGGCAACGAGGTCGAGGCGGAGTACGCCCCGGCATCGCTGCGCCTGCGCAAGCTGGAAATCGAATACGACTACGACGACAAGGAATATGACCGCTCCGACGACGACGACGACGACGACGACGACGACGACGACAGCGAAGTTACCAGCCGGCGCTCGGAGTCTCGCACCGGCCCCGACAGCGGCATCGTCAGCGGCAAGCCGTCCGTCCGCATCGAGTGATGCGTTGTTTCATACGGACGCTAGATGGCCCGATACCAACATGTGACGGAGACAGACGATGAAAAGACTCACCCTTGCTCTTGCCTTCGGCCTTGCCGTTGCCATCGCGCTGCCGGCCCTCGCCCAGGCGCGGGAGGTGACCTTCAATACCGAGCTGAAAAACTACGGAGGCGACGGCGCCTATGTGGCGCTCTACCTTACCGACGCCGACGGCCAATACCAGGGTACGCTCTGGATCGCCGGAGAGAAGTCGAAATACTACAAGCACCTGCGCGACTGGGCGCGAGGCAGCGGTCAGCGCAGCAGTGAATATGACGGACTGACCGGAGCCAGCGTCGGCAGCGGACGCTCCCTGACCATCACCCTGGATCTTGCCGATGAGCTGATCGACGCCGGGTATGAGGTGCGGGTCGACACCGCCGTCGAGGACATGCGCGACAATCGCGCCGACGTCGTCGTCCCGCTGACCACCGAGGGTGCAGGCAAGCCGGTCTCGGGCC
Organism: Halomonas sp. G15; assembly: GCF_021282295.1. Taxonomy (NCBI): domain Bacteria; kingdom Pseudomonadati; phylum Pseudomonadota; class Gammaproteobacteria; order Oceanospirillales; family Halomonadaceae; genus Halomonas; species Halomonas sp. G15. Next base: position 5,311 of record NZ_JAJSPA010000030.1, read on the forward strand.
GTGGCTACGTCCAGTCATTCAGCTACACCCTCTGACCGCACAAGGAGCACAGAATCCATGCTACGCCAGTTTCATTCGCTACCCGGCCTGATCGCGGCGCTGTTCGTCATCGTTCTCTCGGTGACCGGGGCGATCCTATCGCTCGATCCGGCCCTCGAGCGGTCGGGAGCCGTGGTGCCCGCCGCCGGGCAGGTCAGCGTCGCCGAGCTGGCGGGCAAGGTAGCGGAGCATTACCCGGGGGCCGAGCAGATCGAGCGCACGCCCTCGGGCACCCTGATCGTCTATTACACCCAAGACGGACAGGTGGGCGCCGATCGGGTGGATCCACGCACCGGGCAGGGTATCGCTCCTCATGAGCCGTCGTCGTTCTCGCGCTGGGTGAAGAACCTGCACCGTTCCTTGCTGCTCGATATGCCCGGTCGCGCGGTGGCCGGCATCACGGCGCTAATGATGGTCGTGCTGGCGGTCTCCGGCGCCATGCTGCTGGCCGCTCGCCTGGGCGGATGGCGCCAGTTGCTGCACCCGGTGCGCGGCACGCTGAGCCAACGGCTGCATATCGAGCTCGGCCGGGTAGCGATTCTCGGCCTGCTGCTGTCGGGGCTGACCGGGGCCTACCTCTCCGCGACCACCTTCGGCCTGGCCTCGGAGGGCGTGGCGGCCGAGCCCGAATTCCCGCTGGAGGTCGATGGTGGCCCTCCCGCCGCCATCGATGCCCTGCCGGCCTTGAAGGCAACGGACGTAAGCGACCTGCGAGAGCTGGTCTACCCCTACCCAAACGATCCCATGGACATGTACTCCCTGAGTACCCATCAGGGTGCCGGCTATATCGACCAGGCCAGCGGCGAGTGGCTCTCCTATCAGTCCCATGACGCCACTCACCAGTTTTATGAGTTCATCTACATGCTACACACTGGCGAAGGCCTCTGGTGGCTTGGCCTGATCCTCGGCCTGGCCGCCCTGATGGTGCCGGTGATGGCTGTGACCGGCCCGATCATCTGGTGGAAGCGTCAGCGGTCCAAGCCGAAACTCGCCGCCAACAGCGGGCCGAACACCGCGGATAGCGTGATCCTGGTCGGCAGCGAAAGCAACACGACCTGGGGCTTCGCCAGGACCCTGCACGACAGCCTGGTTCGAGAGGGCCACCGCGTGCATACCGCCCCCATGAACCAGCTGGCCTCTCGCTATCGCGGCGCGAAACGGCTGTTCATCCTCACCGCGACCTACGGGGATGGCACGGCACCGTCCTCGGCCAACCGTTTCCTGGCGCGGCTAGAGAAGATCACCAGGACCCCGGAGCTCCCGGTAGCCGTGCTGGGCTTCGGTGATCGACAGTTCCCGCAGTTCTGCGGGTTCGCGAAGAAGGTCGAGACGGCGCTCACCGCCAAGGGCTGGCCGCAGCTGCTGCCGCTCGACACCATCGACCGACAGTCAACCCAGGAGTTCGCCCGCTGGGGCAACGCGGTGGGCAAGGTACTCGGCATCGAGCTGACGCTGGTCCATACTCCAGTGCGACCACGCACCACCCCCCTGGAACTCGCCGAGCGGGTGGATTACGGCGCCGACGTGCAGGCCCCCACCGCCGTGCTGCGCTTCAAGGCGCCTGAAGGTGGTGGCAGGAGCGGCCTGCTTAGTCGTCTGTTGGGGCGCACCGGCCTGCCGCCTTTCGAGGCCGGCGACCTGGTCGGCATCCTGCCACCGAACAGCCCGGTGCCGCGCTTCTATTCGCTGGCCTCGGCCTCAAAAGATGGCACCCTGGAGATCTGCGTGCGCCAGCATCCCAGCGGCCTATGTTCAGGCTTCCTTCATGCGCTGCCGATAGGCGGCACCATCGACGCCTTTATCCAGCCCAACCCGAACTTCCGCCCCGCCTCCGGCAAGGCGCCGATCGTGCTGATTGGCGCGGGTACCGGCATCGGACCGCTGGTCGGTTTCATCCGCCACAACAAGGCGCATCAAGCCATGCACCTCTATTGGGGCGGCCGCAATCCGCAGTCCGACTTCCTCTATGAGCCCGAACTGAACGTCTATCTCGAGGACAGGCGGCTGACGAAGCTGAACACGACCTTTTCCCGCGTCGATGAGCGCGCCTATGTACAGGACAAGCTCATCGCGAATGGCCCCGAACTGCGCTGGCTGATCGAGAAGGGCGCGCAGATCTTGGTTTGCGGCGGCCGGGATATGGCAAAAAACGTCATGGCGGCGCTGAATGACATAGTCGCACCGCTGGGCATGGACGTGGCGACGCTCAAGGCTCAGGGGCGCTATCGTGAGGACGTTTATTGACCTAAGCCCCTGAGCCACCATGGTGGCATGGCCGCCAATAAAGACGCCCCAGGTCGCTTGCGTCCCGGGGCGTAAGCAAGGCCATGAGGGCAGTTCAGGTCGTCCGGACTGCGTTATCTTCACTCGGAACAGCCTCAGGCCGGAGTGACGGTTTCGAAGCCTGGATTCATAGAGACATTTAAGGCTGGTGTCAGGTTAAGGCTTCAGAATTTAAACAAACTTAAGCCGGAGTTTGTTTTATGCCTAACATACGTACCAGCATCACCCTTTGCCTGCTTTTGGCAACTCAAATCAGCTTCTGGGCCCCGGGGCTGAGCTATGAGCAGTTACTGACACTCAGTGGATACCTTGCCATCAATTTCATGTCCATCACCATGGTGCTGGCTACCCGGCCTGGATGGCTGGAGTCGCCGTTGGGTGGTCTGGACAGCATGTATCAGCTGCATAAATGGACCGGTATTCTGTCCGTAAGTTTTGCGCTGACACACTGGCTGACCGAAATGGCGGATGATGGTCTCGAAGCGCTGTTTGGCTCGGATCGGAGCTTGCAGGAAGCACACTTTTCGGGCCTGCTGGACGGCCTCCAGGATGGCGCTGAAGACTTGGGCGAACCCGGCCTGTATCTGTTGCTGTTTCTGGTTGTCATTACCCTGACCCGGTTGGTGCCCTACTATTACTGGCGTTACCTGCACCGGGTGATGCCGCTGATTTATCTGGCACTGGCAGCCCATGCAGTGTTGTTGGCTCCGCTGAAGTGGTGGCAACAACCCACCGGCTGGCTGATGGCACTGTTGATTGTGGGTGGTGCCGCCGCAAGCCTGCAATCGCTGACCGGGCAAATTGGAAGGACCCGCCGCTACAAAGGACTGGTTCAGGCCATCAAGCAGACATCATCCAACATCACGGAAGTCGTCTGTGACATGGGCAGGCGGTGGCCAGGGCATCAAGCCGGACAATTCGCCTTGGTGACCTTCGACCGGATTGAAGGGGCGCATCCTTTTAGTCTGTCCAGCGCTGACAACGGCAGCGGGCAGCTCAGTTTCCACATCAAGGCACTGGGAGACTACACCCGCGATATTCCGCAACGGCTCAGCAGTGGCCAGGCAGTTACGATCGAAGGCCCTTATGGTCGTTTTGATCCCGCCAGCGGCAGAAAAAACGCCCAGCAGATCTGGGTGGCCGGTGGCATAGGGGTCACGCCGTTTCTGGCGGCGCTGGAGAAACGCCTGTTCGATGCCGACCCCGCACGCCCGGCGATCACGCTGCACTACTGCACCGCCGGCGCCGTGGATGATCCGATGGTGGCTCGCCTGCAACGGCTGACGGAACAACTGCCGGATGTCTCGCTGCATCTCCACGACAGCCGGCAGGGACAGCGATTGACCGCGGATCGACTGCGTCTCCACGACCGCCGAGTGGATCTCTGGTTCTGCGGACCCAAGGGCCTGGCCAGCACCCTGCGCAGTGGCCTGAAGCAGCGCTCGCTTTCCCTACGTTTTCATCAGGAAAGCTACCAGTTCCGCTGAACGGCCGGGGCGCGGCCACGACGCGCTACACTGCGGCCAGCCACAGCCGGAGTCGCCGCCGGGGCAGCCATCCAGCATGCTCGGTTCGGCGTTGCATTCCGAGCAGTGGCGAGCACGGGAGGCGTCGCCGCCAGCCGGCGATGCTCGCCTCGTCCCGCGAGGCTGTGGAAGGGCTGGCGCGACTGAGCGTAGAGGAAGCGGAGAAGCAATATGTACCTGACATTGGTCGATATCCTGCTGATCACCAGTATCGTGCAGTCTCTGGCCCTGTCTGCTTTCCTGCTGCTGCCGGAGACGTTCCGCGTGGTCAGCAACCGCCTGCTGGCAGCCAGCGTTCTCACCTTTGCCGCGGGCCTCGCCGAGGTCTTCCTCTATTCCACCGGGCTCGCCCTCGAGCATCCAAACCTGGCCTATCTGGGCACCCTGATCGGCCTGCTCCAGGTGAGCCTGCTCTATCTCTACGCGAAGTCGCTGATGTATCGTGACTTCCGGCTCGTTCCTGGGCACGCCATCCACAGCCTGCTGTTCTGGGTGATCTCAGCCATCTTCGTGGTGGAGTACTACCTGCAGCCCGGCGAGGTGAAGCTGCAGATCCTGATGAGCCGCGACCACCCGGGAGTCCTCGCCTCACCACTGCTGGCGGTCGCCATCCATCTGGTATTTCTCGGCTACCTGTGGGCCACCATCCGTGAGCTCGGCAGCTTCGGCACCACGCTACGACAGCTCTTCTCCAATCTCGAAAGCAAGCAGCTGGCCTGGCTGCGCACGCTGTTGATCGGCTACGCCTGTGTCTGGACCGTCAGCCTGTTCTACTGCCTCTTTGCGCATATCTACAAGGATCTTGTGAGTGCCACGGCGGTATCCGCCGCCGGAGCCATTTCCGGCTTCCTGTTCATCAACTATCTGCTGATAAACGCCCTCCGCCAGCCGAGCATCTTCTCGGGGTTGAGCACCGACGAGGTGCAGCTGGCGGAAAGTGAAGCGCCGGGCCGCCCTGGTCAGCGCGGAGAACGCCGCGCTGCTGCGCCACCTTGATCGCCACATGGCCGAGGCCCGACCCTACCTGGATGCCAACCTCAGCGTGGACCAGCTGGCCCGCCAGCTCGGCGTCCCCTCCCGGGAGCTGTCGCGGGCCATCAACGAGGGGCTCGGCAAGAACTTCTTCGAGCTCGTCAGCGACTACCGCATCGCCGAGGCCCGCCGTCAGCTGGAAGCCGCCGAAGCCGGCACCACCATCCTCCAGGTGATGTATGACTCGGGCTTCAACTCCAAGTCGGTCTTCAACACGGCATTCAAGAAAGCCACCGGGATGACCCCCAGCGCCTATCAAGCGCAGCACTCCGCCTAGCCAGCCCTCCCCCCTCCCTCTTTCCGGTTCGACTTTCATCAAACTGAACCTAGAACTCATATCCCATTGATATATAAGAAGTTTTCAGCAACAAAGAAAAAGGTTCGAGTCCGCACTACCGAACGACCCGACAGGGTCCGCTCGCTATGATGGAGTCAACGCTGAGCAGCCAACTTCTGGCCTGGCTCATGACTTCACCATGACGGAGCAGACGACCATGACGACTTCCACTCTGAAAACCACCACCCTGCGTTCCGACGAGTTCTCCTGCCCCAGCTGTGTCGACAAGATCGAAACCCGGCTCAAGGGGCTCGAGGGCGTCGAGTCCGCCGAGGTGAAATTCGCTTCCGGCCGGGTACTCGTCAGCCACGATCCGGCAAAGGCCTCGGTGCGCGCCCTGGTCGATGCCGTGGCCGAGGTCGGCTTCAACGTCAAGCCTTCGGCCATCTGATCGGAGCGTTCGCGCAGGCAGGGGGCACTCCCGCCCCCCGCCAATCGTCCAGGAGAGACTCATGAAACAATGGAACACCTGGGGCGTGGTCATCGCCTCTGGCCTGTTGATCATCGCGTCCTGGCTCACCGGCTCGGACCTGCTGATGATCGCCGCCGCCGCGGTGGCGGGCTACCGGATTGCCATCTCCGCCTACCAGGCCCTGCGCATCAAGACCATCTCCATCGACCTGCTGGTCATCGTCGCCGCGGTCGGCGCCCTGTTCATTCACAACTACTGGGAATCCGCCGCGGTGACCTTTCTCTTCGCCCTCGGCGGCGCCCTGGAAAGGGCCACCCTCAACAGGACCCGCCAGGCCCTGTCGGACCTGGTGGACGCCGCCCCCGAAACGGCGACCGTGCTGCGCGACGGTGAGCCGCAAACCGTCGAGGTGTGGGAGCTGGTGCCCGGCGATACCGTGCTGATCAGGAACGGCGAGCAGGTGCCCGTGGATGGCACCGTCGTCTCCGGCCATGGCGGGGTGGACGAAGCCAGTATCACCGGCGAGTCGGTGCCTGCCGAGAAGGCCGAGGGCGTGGAGGTATTTGCCGGCACCTGGCTACGCTCCGGCGTGCTGCGCGTCAAGGCCGTCGGCATCGGAGCCGACACTGCCCTGGCCAGAATCATCCATCGCGTCGAGGACGCCCAGGATGCCAAGGCCAGGACCCAGACCTTCATGGAGAAGTTCTCCCGATACTACACGCCCGGGGTGATGCTCACTGCGCTGATCATCGGCCTGCTGACGCGCAACGTGGAGCTGGCCCTGACCCTGCTGGTCATCGGCTGTCCGGGCGCACTGGTCATTTCCATCCCGGTGTCCATCGTCGCTGGCATTGGCCGCTCGGCCCGGGACGGTGTGCTGATCAAGGGCGGTGAATACCTTGAAACTGCCGCCCGGGTCAGCGCCGTGGTCATGGACAAGACCGGGACCCTGACCAACGGACGGCCCGAGCTGACCGATGTAGTGGTGCTGGATGACGCCTGGAGCGAGGATCAGGTACTCGCCCTGGCCGCCCGAGCGGAAACCGCCTCGGAACACCCCCTGGCAGAGGCGATCATTCGCGGCGCCGAACAGCGCCAGCTGGCCGTGGCGATGGTCGAGCGCGCCGAGCCGGTGACCGGCAAGGGCATCCGCGCCGACGTCGATGGCCATACCGTCACCGTGGGCTCCGCCGACCTGCTCGACCACACTCCCGACAACGAACGCATCCTGGCACTGAATGCCGCCGGCAAGACCGCCATGTTCGTCGGCGTGGACGGCCGCGCCGTGGGGATCGTGGCGGTTGCCGACACCATCCGCGACGACGCCCCAGCCGCCATCCAGGCCCTGCATGACAGCGGCATCAAGGTGGTCATGGCCACCGGTGACGCCCGGCGTGTCGCCGAAAGCGTGGCGACGGAGCTTGGCGTGGACGAAGTGCACGCCGAGCTGCTGCCCGAGGACAAGCTGACGCTGGTCGAGGCGCTGCAGCGCCAGGGACATACCGTGGCCATGGTGGGCGACGGCGTCAACGACACCCCGGCGCTCGCCCAGGCCGACATCGGAGTGGCCATGGGCGCCGCCGGCTCACCCGCCGCCATCGAAACCGCCGATATCGCGCTGATGGCCGACCGCCTGCCCCGCCTGCCCTATGCCCTGGGCCTGGCCAGGCGGACGGTGAACACCATGCGACTCAATATCGCCATCGCCCTGCTGACCGTGGCCGTGCTGCTGGCCGGGGTGCTCTTCGGCGGCGTGACCATGGCCATCGGCATGCTGGTTCATGAAGCGTCGGTACTGCTGGTCATCCTCATCGCCATGCTGCTGCTGCGTCCCACCCTCAAGGAGAACAGACAGACAACAACGCAGCACCATGAACCCGCGGATGCCCTGGCGTCATGATCACCGGCAGCATCCTTCCTTACCACCACCAATCCATCCATACCGAGAACGGGAGATTCAAGATGTCGATCAAGGTTTCCACTGCCCTCATCCCCTTTACCCTGGCGGCCGCACTGGCGGTTTCCGGAGCCGGCCTGGCGGCCGATACGGCGGTGCACGACCATGACCATGGTGACACCCCCTTCGAACTGCAGCTCAACGACGGCGAAAAGTGGGCAATCGACGCCCCGCTGGCTAAGGCCATGGGCGATATCAGCCTGGTGATGCGCGGTTCCATCGACGCCATCCATGAGGACCAGCTGCCGGCAACGGAGTACGTCCCCCTGGCCGAGCAGATCAATGACAGCGTCGCTTACATGGTGGAGAACTGTGAACTTCAGCCCGAGGCCGACGCCCAGCTGCACATGATCATCGCCCAGCTGGTGACCGGCGCTGACAAGATGGCCGGCAACAATGTCGACGCCACACCCCGGGGGGGAGCGGTTCAAGTGCTGGGGGCACTAGAGGGCTATGAGCGCTATTTCGATGACCCGGACTTTGTGGCTGTCATTCACTGAGTCACACCCCGGCAACAACGAAATCCGGCGTGCCTTGCACGCCGGATTTTCTGGTTGCTGCCTGTCAGGAAAGGCGACTCACCCGCCGAGCCGATGGCTCAGCCGCACTTCGACCAGCCGCAGCCGGAGTAGCAGGTGGGGCAGCCGTCCATCATGATCAGCTCGCCGTTGCACTCGGGGCAGTGGCCGACCACGGTGGGGCCGTCGCCCTTGGCATGGGCGGCCTCCTCGGCCTTGCGCTCGGCCTGCTCGATCTCCTCGGCGGTGGGCGGCACCCACAGGTGGCCGCTGGCTTGGCGCTGGGCGTAGCGGGCGACCAGCTCCTCCACCGGCACCTGGTTGCCGTCCTGATCGAGGAAGCCGCGGCGGTAGAGGATCTGCTGGATCGACCAGGCGATGGCCGCCACCTCGGAGTCGTGGAACACCGGCTTGCCCCAGCGGTTCATGCCGCAGCGCACCAGTCCCTTGTCCCAGGCTACCTTGCGCAGGTCGGCCACCGCCTGGGTGACGTAGCCGCCGCGGGCGGCCAGCGACAGGCTGCGCATGGTGGCGGTGATCCACTGGTGCTCGCTGGAGAGCTGGCCGGAGGGGAAGAAGAACTCCACCGGACGCTCGATCACCACCCGCTTGCCGTTGAGCACGCCCTCCACGGGCATGAAGGAGACCAGCAGGTAGACCTTCTTGCGGCCCTCGGCGCCGACGTAGGAGATCTTCTCCGACACGGCCTCCAGGGTGCCCTCGGGACGCGACGGTATGCGCACCGTGAGCGGGTTCTCCTCGGGCAGCGGCGGCTCTTCCACCGCCTTCTTGACACTGTAGGAAACGATCTTGGAATTGATCTCGACGGCCATCAGGGGGCTCCTCCGGAAAGTTGTTGGGTGGCACTGGGCATCCATCGCTCGGGGCTGATCCGGCGAAGAGCCTGCGAGGAGGCGCTGTAAACCCATCCCTGGGCGCTACCGACGCCATCCCTGGCGTAGGACCTCCTCTTCGGCTCTTCCCCGGCGCCCCTTGCTAAAGGCAACCAGGGAAACAATGGCTTACCACTTGCCATAGGTGCCTTCCTTCAGCGCGTCATAGAGGTTCGCCGCGTTGTGCTCCTCGCCGTCGTAGATGACCTTCTCGTCACCGGCCAGCTCCACGCTCTCGCCATTCTCCAGCTCGAAGACGTAGGTGGTGTTCTTGAGGTCGTCCTCGCGCACCAGCACGCCCTGGAAGGCCTCCGGATTGAAGCGGAAGGTGGTACAGCCCTTGAGCTTGCTCTGGTAGGCGTCGAGGTAGAGGTCCTTGAACTCCTCGAAGGGGAACTCGGTGGGCACGTTCACCGTCTTGGAGATCGCCGAGTCGACCCAGGCCTGGGCGGCGGCCTGCACCGCCACGTGCTGCTTGGGGCTCACCGCGTCGGCGGTGATGAAGTAGTCGGGCAGGTCACTCTCCACGGCGTCGGCGGCGATGAAGTGGCGGTAGGCCGCCAGCTCGAAGGAGACCACCTCGACCTGCTCCTTGGTCTTCTTGCCCGACTGGATGACGTTGCGGAAGTAGCGGTGCGAGAACGACGGCTCGATCCCGTTGGAGGCGTTGTTGCCCAGCGACAGCGAGATGGTGCCGGTCGGCGCGATGGAGCTGTGGTGGGTGAAGCGCGCACCATGCTCGGCGAGCTGGGCCACCAGCTCAGGCTCCACCTCGGCGACCTTCTGCATGTAGCGGCTATAGCGCGCATGCAGGATGCGACCGGGCACCTTGTCGCCGATCTCGTAGCCGTCCTTCTTGAGCTCCGGGCGCTCGCGCAGCATCTTCGGAGTGATCTCGTAGTCCTCGGCCAGTGCCGGGGCCATGCCCTTCTCGCGGGAGAGTTCCAGCGCCTGCTTCCAGCCCTCGATGGCCAGGTTGCGGCTCACCTCCTCGGTGAAGGCCAGCGACTCCGGCGAGCCGTAGGGGATCTTGAGCATGGTCAGGGTGGAGCCCAGGCCCAGGAAGCCCATGCCGTGGCGGCGCTTGGCCTCGATCTCGCGACGCTGGCCTTCCAGCGGCAGTCCGCTGATCTCCACCACGTTGTCGAGCATGCGGGTGAAGATCGCCACCACCTGGCGATAGCGCTCCCAGTCGAAGCGCGGCTTCTTGCCGAAGGGGTCGATCACGAAGCGCGTCAGGTTCACCGAGCCCAGCAGGCAGGCGCCCTCGGGCGGCAGCGGCTGCTCGCCGCAGGGGTTGGTGGCGCGGATCTCCTCGCAGAACCAGTTGTTGTTCATCCGGTTGACCTGGTCGATCAGGATGAAGCCCGGCTCAGCGTAATCGTAGGTGGAACGCATGATGGTGTCCCACAGCTCACGGGCTTTAATCACCTCGACGATGCGGCAGGCCACGCGGCCCTCGGCGTCGACGGTGTAGCCCTCTTCCACCACCGGCCAGTCGCGGTAGATCAGCTCGCTCTCCTCGACGTCATCCTTCTCGCCGGCGTGCAGCGGGAAGGCCAGCGGCCAGTCGGTGTCCTTCTTCACCGCTTCCATGAACTCGTCGGTGATCAGCAGGCTCAGGTTGAACTGGCGCAGGCGACCCGACTCGCGCTTGGCCTCGATGAACTGACGCACGTCGGGGTGGCCGACGTCGAAGGTGCCCATCTGGGCGCCGCGGCGGCCACCGGCGGAGGCCACCGTGAAGCACATCTTGTCGTAGATATCCATGAACGCCAGGGGGCCGTTGGTGCCGGCACCGGCGCCGAACACGAAGGCACCCTTGTGACGCAGGGTGGAGAAGTCGTAGCCGATGCCACAACCCGCCTTGAGGGTCATGCCGGCGTCCACCACGGAGTCGAGGATATCGTGCATGGAGTCGCGGATGGTGCGCGACACCGTGCAGTTGATCAGGCTCACCGCCGGCTTGTAGGCCTCGGCACCGGCATTGGACATGATGCGCCCGGCGGGAATGGCGCCGTTCTCCAGCGCCCAGCGAAACTTCGGCAGCCAGGCGTCGGCCTGCTTGTCTTCCACCGCGGCCAGCGCCCGGGCCACACGATCCCAGGTGGCAGCCACGTCCTGGTCCACGGCCTTGCCGTGACGGTCCTTGAGGCGGTACTTGGAGTCCCAGATGTCGCGGGACGGCCCCTGCAGGGGCACCTCGTTGGATGACTTCACTGCCTTGGTGGAAGTGCTCATTCGGATGGCTCCGGAAGAAGTTCGTTAATCGAAAAAATTCAGTTCGTACGTCTCGCCAGTCGCTCCAGGCGAACCAGCAGTTCACCGAAGGGCCCCTGGGCCAAGCCCTCCTCGCGACCGTCGAGCAGGTTCTTGACCATCAGGCCCAGTTCGGTGTCGCCCTCGATCAGCAGCCGGCGCTGAAAGAACAGCGCATCGGGGTCCTCGCGCCGGGTGGCCAGGCAGAGAAACTCCCGCCAGCCACCGCGGATGGTGGCCTCGCCAGGCTCGGTGCACACCGTCAGGCACTCGCCCTCCAGGGTGAGGGTCAGCGCCACGCCGATATCCTCGATGGCCAGGGTGATGCGACGCCCCTCCAGGGCGTCGAACTCCCCCTCGGCCAGGGGCTCGGCGAAGGTGCGGTTGAGCAGCGGTTCCACCAGGCGGCGCTTGAGACCGACCGGCACGCGCGGATCGAGGGCGCGAATCAGGCGGGCGGGTGCGGGAGGACGCGGCAGGGCGTGTAACGGTAAAGGCAACAACGGCAGGGACATGACAGCTCTCCTGAAGGGTAACCATGCGGCCAGGGCCGCCGAACCGTTCATCCTAGGCCGGTGCTCCCGGGGCTGCACTGACATGCATCATGTCGGTGTCAGGCCCTCTGTTCACCCGCGGCCCGACTACCATATATAGACCATATCTCGCCGGCAAGCCCCATATCTGGTGCAAGCCGGCGAACATCATGATCCATTTTCATTTGACAGCCTAACCGCTTGAAGCGGCGGCAGAATCACCCGACGCGGCGGTAGATGAGATCCCAGACGCCGTGGCCGAGCTTCTCGCCGCGGGCCTCGAACTTGGTCAGCGGACGGAACGCCGGGCGCGGCACGTAGGGCGCGGTCTCGGGCTCGGCGGTATTGGCGAAGCCGGGGGCGGCGTCCATCACCTCGGCCATCCACTCGGCGTAGGCCTCCCAGTCGGTGGCCAGGTGGAAGGTGCCGCCGACCTTCAGCCGCGAGCGCACCAGCTCGACGAAGGCGGGCTGCACGATGCGCCGCTTGTGGTGCTTCTTCTTGGGCCAGGGATCGGGGAAGAACAGCTGCACGGTATCCAGGCTCGCCTCGGGCAGGCACTCCTCGAGCACACGCAGGGCGTCCTCGCGGTAGACGCGCAGGTTGCCGAGGCCGCGCTTGTCGGCCTCGTCGAGCAGCTTTCCGACACCCGGCGCATGCACCTCGATGCCGATGAAGTCGGTATCGGGGTGGGTCGCGGCCTGCTCAACCAGCGAGGCGCCCATGCCGAAGCCGATCTCCACCACACAGGGCGCGCGGCGCCCGAACAGCATCTCGAGATCCTGGCGACCGTCGGCCAGGGTCAGTCCGAGACGCGGCCACACCTCCTCGAGCCCGCGGGTCTGGGCCTGGGTCATACGACCGGCGCGCAGCACATAGCTCTTGATGCCGCGGCGGTGCAGCGGGGCGTCCGCCCCCTCCGGGCCGGTGGTCTTGTCGTCGTGTCGGGGATCGGTCATGGCGCGGGGCAACCCTTCTCTTGGCTTGAATCTTCTGGGCTTGAATAAACCGGGGGCGCGTATTGTAGCGGCTGAGGCTCGCCCGGGGTACGGTAGCGGCCGATTCTACCGGCACGGAGGAGACCGATATGCAGGACAGGGGATGGTGGCTGGGGGCGGCGCTCTCCGGCGCCCTGGTGGTGATCGCCGGCGCCTTCGGGGCCCACGCCCTGGAGGGGCAACTGGCCCCTCGGCTGGCAGCCGCCTTCGAGACCGGGGTGCGCTACCAGGCGTGGCACACCCTGGCACTGCTGGCGATGCTGGCCTGGCGTGCCTCCCAGCCGCTGACCGGCCAGCGGCTGGCCATGGCGCTGTGGGCGGCAGGCATCACGCTGTTCTCCGGTTCGCTCTATGCCATGGCGCTCACCGGCGTGACGGGGCTGGGGATGATCACGCCCATGGGCGGGGTACTGATGATCGGCGGCTGGTTGGCCCTGGCCGCCGCCATATTGCGCGCCCGCTGAGGCGCTTCAGTCGTCGCGATCGGGCAGGGCGTAGGTGGCGGTGACCAGCGCCACCGGCTCCTCCTGCCCGGCTGAGAACAGCTGGACCTCGCCCACCGCCAGGCGGCGGCCCAGCTTGAGGATACGCGCGGTGGCGATGATATCGCGGTCGCCCCGGGGACGACGCAGGAAGCGGCAGTGCAGGTCGCTGGTGACCGCCATGGGTTCGGGGCCGATCTCGGCGAGGATCGCCACGTAGAGGCAGACGTCGGCGAGCCCCATCAGGGTGGGGCCGGAGACGCTGGCGCCGGGGCGCAGGTGCTCGTCGTCGATGGCCAGGCTCATGGTGGCCCTCATGTGATCGACGGCCTCGATGGTGCCGAAACGCTGGGGGAACACCTCGTCGAGGAAATCCTCGATGGCGGCGGCGGTCATCACGGGCATGGCAAGCCTCCCTGCTGTGGCGAACGAAAACCACCACCTTAGCCGACCCGCGCCGACGCCGACAGTGCCCGAACGTCGAGCACTCACGAAAGCGCCCCCGCGGCATGTCCGCGGGGGCGCTCCCCGACGCCTTTCGTTGTTTTCCTTACTTCGCCTTGTGCACGGCGCGCCAGTGATGCAGCAGCGGCTCGGTGTAGCCGGCAGGCTGCACGCGGCCCTTGAAGATCAGGTCGCTGGCGGCCTGGAATGCGCTGGAGCCCTGGAAGTTCGCGCTCATCGGCGTGTACTCCGGGTCATCGGCGTTCTGCTTGTCGACCACCTTTGCCATGCGCTCCAGGGTCTCCTGGACGCGGGCGGCATCGACCACACCGTGGTGCAGCCAGTTGGCGATGTGCTGGCTGGAGATGCGCAGGGTGGCACGGTCTTCCATCAGGCCCACGTCGTGGATGTCCGGCACCTTGGAGCAGCCCACGCCATGCTCGACCCAGCGCACCACGTAGCCGAGGATGCCCTGGCAGTTGTTGTCGAGCTCCTGCTGGCGCTCCTCGTCGCTCCAGTCGGCGCTCTCGGCCACCGGCACGCTGAGCAGGTCATCCAGGACGTCCGGTTCGCCCTGCCCCTCCAGCTCACGCTGGATGGCGGCGACGTCCACCTGGTGGTAGTGCAGGGCGTGCAGGGTAGCGGCAGTGGGTGAGGGCACCCAGGCGGTGTTGGCGCCGGCCTTGGGGTGGCCGATCTTCTGCTCCAGCATGCCGGCCATCAGGTCGGGCATGGCCCACATGCCCTTGCCGATCTGGGCGCGGCCGCGCAGGCCGCAGGCCAGGCCGACCTGGACGTTGTTCTTCTCGTAGGCCTGGATCCAGGCGGCACCCTTCATGTCGCCCTTGCGGATCATCGGGCCCGCCTCCATGGCGGTGTGCATCTCGTCGCCGGTGCGATCGAGGAAGCCGGTGTTGATAAACACCACACGCGAGGCCGCCTCGGCGATACACGCCTTGAGGTTCACCGTGGTGCGGCGCTCCTCGTCCATGATGCCCATCTTGAGGGTGTCGCGGGCCATGCCCAGCAGATCCTCGATGCGGCCGAACAGCTCGTTGGCAAACGCCACCTCCTTCGGCCCGTGCATCTTGGGCTTGACGATGTAGACCGAGCCCTCGCGGGAGTTGCGCGCCTCGCCCTCGCCCTTCTTCAGGTCGTGCAGGGCGATCAGGCTGGTGACGATGCCGTCGAGGATGCCCTCGGGCAGCTCGTTGCCCTCGGCGTCGAGCACCGCCGGCGTGGTCATCAGGTGACCGACGTTGCGCACGAACATCAGCGAGCGACCCGGCAGGGTCACGCTGCCGCCAGCGGTATTCTGCCAGGTGCGGTCGGCGTTGAGGCGACGGGTGAAGGTCTTGCCACCCTTCTCGACCTCTTCTGTCAGGTCGCCCTTCATCAGGCCCAGCCAGCTGGCGTAGACACCTACCTTGTCCTCGGCGTCCACCGCGGCCACGGAGTCCTCGCAGTCCATGATGGTGGTCACCGCCGCCTCGACCACCACATCCTTGACGCCAGCCGGGTCGGTCTTGCCGATCGGGTTGCTCGGATCGATCTGGATCTCCAGATGCAGGCCATGGTTACTCAGCAGGATGGTATCGGGGCTCTCGGCCGGGCCGTTGAAGCCCACCAGCTTGCCGGCATCCTTGAGGCCGGTCTCGCGACCACCCTCCAGGGTAACCACCAGATGGCCGTCACGCAGGGCATACTTCACGGCGTCACGGTGGGAGCCGGTGGCCAGCGGTGCGGCGCGGTCAAGCACGCCACGGGCGTAGGCGATGACCTTCTCGCCACGCTTGGGATTGAAGCTCGTGCCCTTCTCGGCGCCGTCCTCCTCGGAGATGGCATCGGTGCCGTAGAGGGCATCATAGAGGCTGCCCCAGCGGGCATTGGCGGCATTCAGCGCATAGCGGGCGTTGTTGACCGGCACTACCAGCTGGGGGCCGGCCTGGACGGCAATCTCGCGATCGACGCTGGCGGTGGTCACCTTGACCGAGCTCGGCGCCTCGGCCAGGTAGCCGATCTCCTCGAGGAAGGCGCGGTAGCCAGGCATGTCCCGCACCGGGCCGGGATTCTCGCGATGCCAGCTATCGAGCTTCTCCTGCAGGCGATCGCGCTCGGCGAGCAGTTCACGGTTCTTCGGGGTCAGATCATGGAAGAGCGCATCGACGCCGGCCCAGAAGGCCTCGGCGTCGATGCCGGTGCCCGGGAGCGCCTGTTCGGTGATGAAGCGGTCCAGTTCGGCGGCCACCTGGAGGCGGTGACGCGTGACACGTTGAGTCATGGTGAATCTCCTCGCACGGGGCAGGCGGCGGGTGCACACCGGACTGCCATCAACAGGGTTGGGTGACTGCGTAGCTTCGATTTTGTGGAAAACCGTTCCATATGTAAAGCCGGAATAGCCTTGCCTCCCCCGGGACTCGACCAAAAGATAAGGCAGCGAGGCCCGCCCGTCCGACAAGCATGGTGCCGCCTCCTGCTTGCCGCTAGCATGGTGGAGCACCGTGGAGAATGCGATGAGCGATTTCACCCCCCTGCAGGCACTCGGCCCCTTCCGCTGGATCGATCCAGCCGACGAGTTGCCCGGCGGCGACCACCTGGAACGCTATCTGGGCCACTACGGCCTCGCGCCCCTGCTCGCCGAGCATGTGGGGCTGCACCTGGGGTTCCTGGACGCCGGGGGCTTCCGCCTGTGGGCCTCGGTCTGGAGTCCTGCCGAGCCCATCGGCACCGCCTTCGTGGTGCACGGCTACTTCGACCACCTGGGGCTCTATCGTCACCTGCTCGAACGCCTGCTGGAGCGCGGCTGGCGCGTGGTGCTGTGGGACCTGCCCGGCCACGGGCTCTCCAGCGGCCAGCGCGCCTCCATTGCCGACTTCGACGACTATGGTGGCTGCCTGCACGCCCTGCAGGACCACCTGGAAGCCGAGGGGCTGGCCCCGCACCCCTGGCTGGGCATCGGCCAGAGTACCGGCGCGGCGATACTCGCCACCGATGCCCTGACCCGCGGAGAGGACGGCAGCTGGGCCGGCCTGGCCCTGCTGGCGCCGCTGGTGAGGCCCTGGGGTTGGCGCCAGTCAAGCTGGCTGCATCTGCTGGTGGGCCCCTTCGTGCGCTCCATTCCGCGCAAGTTTCGCGACAACTCCACCGACGCCGATTTCGCCGCCTTCCTGCGCGACCAGGACCCGCTGCAGGCCGACCGCGTGGCGGTGGACTGGGTCAGCGCCATGCGCCGCTGGATGCCGCGGCTGCTGGCACTGCCCCCCAACCCGGTGCCGACCCTGATCCTGCAGGGCGAGCAGGACCTGACCGTGGACTGGGAGTGGAACCTGGAGGTACTCAAGGAGAAGTTTCCCAATGCCGAGGTGCATCTGCATCCCGAGGCCCGGCACCACCTGGTCAACGAGGCGGAGCCCATCCGCCAGGCGCTGTTCGAGAGCCTGGATCGCTTTATCGATGCTCTGGCGCCCGGCGCCACTGTGGAGAAAACGACATCATGAAGACCGCGCCCTCCCGTCTGGTCGCCCTCCTGGCGCTGACCCTGCTTGCCGGCTGCGCCGGCGCTCCCGAGCGTCCCGACAGCAGCATCCGCCAGGCGCTCTTCAACCTGGGCGAGCGCGCCGCCGCCCTGGTGATGACGGCCCCAGACCTGCCGCAGCCACCCAGCGACCAGGTGCTGCTACTGTCTCGCCCCGAGGTCAACGCCGGCCTCGGCATCGAGAACGAGCGCTTCAACGAGAGTCTGGTACGCGCCCTGCTGGCAATCAGCGATGGTCCCCAGGTCCTCGACTGGAACACCAACCTGACCGACAGCGGCGATAACCAGTGGCGCCTGGAGAGCCGACTGATGGCCGACGGCCCACGCCTCTCGCTATCCGACCGCGAACTGCTTCCCTACCGCCTGACGCTGACCCTGCGCCGCCCCGGCGAGGAGGCAGCACGCTGGGAGCAGAGCCTGCAGGGCGCTCTGGACAGCACGGCGCTATAGCGAAAGGCGCCGCTCACCCCTTGAGGAGTCGATCGAGCTGGCGATAGCCCACCGCCTCGATCAGCTGATCGCGCTCGGGGCGCGAGACGCCGGCGAGATCGGCCAGGGTCAGTGCCACCCGCAGCACGCGATGATAGGCCCGGGCCGACAGCTTGAGTCGCTCCAGCACCGCCGCCAGCCAGGCGCGGTCCGCCGCCGAGAGGCCGCAGGCCGCCTCCAGCTCGCGCCCTGCCAGGTGAGCGTTCAACGCACCCCGGGCCAGCTGGCGCTCGCGGGCCGCCAGCACCCGCTTGCGCACCGTGGCGGAGTCCTCGCCGGGCTGGTTGGCGGTAAGCTGCTCCGGGGGGAGTGCCGGCACCTCCACCTGCAGGTCGATGCGGTCAAGTAGCGGCCCGGAGAGCCGCGCCTGGTAGCGCTGGATCTGCGCCGCGGTGCAGTGACAGGCCTGGCGCGGATCGCCCAGGTGGCCGCAAGGACAGGGATTCATCGCCGCCACCAGTTGGAAACGCGCCGGGTAGCGACGCTCATGGCTGGCCCGGGCGATATGGATGCGCCCGCTCTCCATGGGCTCGCGCATCACCTCCAGCACATGGCGCGGGAACTCCGGCAGCTCGTCGAGGAACAGCACCCCGTGGTGGGCCAGGGAGATCTCGCCGGGGCGCGGCCGCGCGCCACCACCCACCAGGGCCACCGCGCTGGCGGTATGGTGCGGGGCACGGAAGGGTCGGCGTCCCCACTCAGCGCGCAGTGGCAGGCCGCTGACCGAGCGCACCGCCGCCACCTCCAGCGCCTCGTCGTCGGTGAGCGGCGGCAGGATGCCCGGCAGGCGGCTGGCCAGCATGGTCTTGCCGGTACCGGGTGGGCCGGCGAAGAGCAGGTTGTGGGCACCCGCGGCGGCGACCTCCAGGGCACGGCGGGCCTGGAACTGGCCGCGCACCTCGGCGAGATCGGGCAGCGGCTGGGTGGCTGCGGGCGGGCGCGTCAGACGATGGGGAGCAATGGGGGCCTGGCCCAGCAGGTGGGCGACCACCTCCAGCAGGTGAACGGCGGGCAACACCTCGAGCTCACCGGCCAGGGCCGCCTCGTCGGCGTTGGCCCGGGGCACGATCAGTTGCCGCCCGACACGCCGCGCGGCCAGGGCCAGCGGCAGCACGCCCTCCACCGGGCGCAAGGCACCGTCCAGCGCCAGTTCACCGACACTCTCGGTCGCTTCCAGGCAACCGGGCGGCAGCTGACCGGAAGCGAGCAGCAGCCCCAGGGCGATGGGCAGGTCGAAGCGGCCACCCTCCTTGGGCAGGTCGGCGGGGGCCAGGTTGAGGGTGATGCGCCGCAGCGGGTACTCGAAGCCGGCGTTGACCAGGGCGCTACGCACCCGCTCCCGGCTCTCCTTGACCGCCGTCTCCGGCAACCCGACCAGCGTCATGCTGGGCAGGCCATTGGAGAGGTGCACCTCCACCTGCACCTCGGGTGCCTCCAGGCCGAGCCCGGCCCGGGTGTGCACGATCGCCAGCGTCATGGGCGCTCCCTCGCGAATGGACTGCTCTCAGGCTAGTCCAGAGCGCGGCGAGGCGCCCGACGCGACCTCAGGAGGCGGCGCCCTCGCCCTTGTGCTCGTCGCGCTTGCCTTCACCGCTCGGGGCGCTCGCCGCCGGGGCGTCGGCGCCCTCGGCCGCTGCGGCGGTGCCGCCGGCCTGGGCTTCCACCAGCGCCTCCAGGGAGGCGACCTGCTTCTCCAGAGCCTCGACCCGTGACCGGGTGCGCTGCAGTACGTCCATCAGGATGTCGAAGTCCTCGCGGGAGACCAGTTCGAGACGGTCGAAGGCTCCCCTTACCACCTGCTGGATACCCTTCTGCACCTCTTCGGGGGCCTGGGAGGCGCCCTGCAGGCGCTCGCCGATCTGCTGGGCCAGCCGACCGATTCTATCGTGGGTCACCATGACGCTTCTCCTGGTTGGGGATGACGACCTACAGGATACGCGTGGCACCCATGAGACGCATGCCCTCTTGCAGGGCGCGTGGGACGTGCACAGGCACCATCGGAGTGCATGGGGCCTGACAGCAAGCCGATGCAGGAGCTTCCCTCATCCAGTAAAAGTGGCTCAAGCCTCAGATATAAAAGGATTTTTCTCCTCACTGGCACGCCGCGCGCATTGTACAGGTCAGCCGCCCCATCGGGTCGCCTCCCATCGCAACGAGGAGACAGGACATGAAGCTGATCACCGCCATCATCAAGCCCTTCAAGCTGGACGACGTCCGCGAGGCGCTGGCCGACAACGGCGTGCAGGGCATCACCGTCACCGAGGTCAAGGGTTTCGGCCGCCAGAAGGGCCACACCGAGCTCTACCGCGGCGCCGAGTACGTCGTCGACTTCCTGCCCAAGGTCAAGGTCGAGATCGCCGTGGACGACGGCCGCCTGGAGAGCGTGCTCGACGCCATCTGCGAAGCCGCCGGTAGCGGCAAGATCGGCGACGGCAAGGTATTCGTCACGGCCCTCGAGGACGTGATCCGTATCCGCACCGGCGAGCGCGGCGCCGATGCCGTCTGAGCCATGACCGACTGCCGCTTCCCCGACTGGAGACTCCACCATGAGTGAACTGACCGAACTGAGCTATGCGCTCGATACCTTCTACTTCCTGATCTGCGGCGTACTGGTGATGTGGATGGCCGCCGGCTTCGCCATGCTCGAGGCCGGCCTGGTGCGCGCCAAGAACACCGCCGAGATCCTCACCAAGAACATCGCCCTGTTCGCCATCGCCTGCACCATGTACCTGCTGGTGGGCTACTACCTGATGTACTCGAGCCCCGAGGGCGGCATCCTGCCCAACCTCGGCGTGCTGCTGGGCAGCGAGAACGGCATCGACGCCGTGCTGGCCGGCGGTGATGACGCCCCCTACTACTCCATGCGCGCCGACTACTTCTTCCAGGTGGTGTTCGTGGCGACCGCCATGTCCATCGTCTCCGGGGCGGTGGCCGAGCGCATGAAGCTGTGGGCCTTCCTCGCCTTCGCGGTGGTGATGACCGGCCTGATCTACCCGGTCTCCGGCTACTGGACCTGGGGCGGCGGCTGGCTCTCCGCGGCCGGCTTCTCCGACTACGCCGGCTCCGGCATCGTACACATGGCCGGTGCGGCCGCGGCACTCGCCGGCGTGCTGGTCCTCGGCCCACGCAAGGGCAAGTACGGCAAGGACGGCAGCATCTACGCCATCCCCGGCGCCAACCTGCCGCTGGCGACCCTGGGCACCTTCATCCTGTGGATGGGCTGGTTCGGCTTCAACGGCGGCTCAGAGCTCAAGGTCTCCGACGTCGCCTCCGCCAACAACATGGCCCAGGTGCTGGTCAACACCAATGCCGCCGCCGCCGGCGGGGTAATCGCCGCCCTGGTGATTGCCAAGCTGTGGTTCCGCAAGGCCGACCTGACCATGACCCTCAACGGCGCCCTGGCCGGCCTGGTGGCGATCACCGCCGACCCGCTCTCTCCCTCCGCCCCGGGCGCGGCGCTGATCGGCGCCGTGGGTGGTGTCATCGTGGTGGCCGCCATCGTCGGCCTGGACAAGCTGAAGATCGATGACCCGGTGGGTGCCATCTCGGTGCACGGTGTGGTCGGTATCTGGGGCCTGCTGGCGGTGCCGCTGACCAACGGCGACGCTACCTTCGGCGCCCAGCTCCTCGGCATCGTCGGCATCTTCGCCTGGGTCTTCCTGGCCAGCCTGATCGTCTGGGGCATCCTCAAGGCGGTGATGGGCGTCCGCGTCAGCGAGGAGGAGGAGTACGAGGGCGTCGACCTGACCGAATGCGGCATGGAGGCCTACCCCGAGTTCAGCGTCGCCAAGAAATGAAGGCAACGCGTAACGAGTGAGCTGGCGTGCTCCACTTGGCCCCCGCAAGGGGGCCTTTTTTCTTCCCCGCCGGCGGGGTGTATCCTAGGGACAATCCGCCTATCGCCGGCGGCATGCCCGCCCCAGAATCGACGAGGAACCGACCATGAAACTGGTGACCGCCATCATCAAGCCCTTCAAGCTCGACGACGTGAGGGAGTCCCTCTCGGAGATCGGCGTGCAGGGTATCACCGTGACCGAGGTGAAGGGCTTCGGCCGTCAGAAGGGCCACACCGAGCTCTACCGTGGCGCCGAGTATGTAGTGGACTTCCTGCCCAAGGTGAAGCTCGAGGTCGCCGTGGACGACGAGATGGCCGAGAAGGTGATCGATGCCATCACCAGCGTCGCCAATACCGGCAAGATCGGTGACGGCAAGATCTTCGTCACCCCGCTGGAGCAGGTGATCCGCATCCGCACCGGCGAGACCGGCAAGGACGCGGTCTGACAGCTGGAAGCTGGAAGCTGGAAGCTGGAAGCTGGAAGCTGGAAGCTGGAAGCCAGTTAGCGTGTTGCCAGCTCTTCCCTACTGAAAACCCCCGTGGTCTAGACCACGGGGGTTTTCTCTTCCAGCTTCCAGCCGCGAAGCGGCGCTCTTCAAGCTTCCAGCTTATTTCTCGACGAACGCCCGCTCGATCACATAGTCCCCGGGCTCGCCCATGCGCGGCGAGATCTTGAAGCCCAGTTCGTCGAGCAGTTCGCTGGTGCTCTCCAGCATGGCCGGGCTGCCGCA
This sequence comes from Halomonas sp. G15, assembly GCF_021282295.1. Classification (NCBI taxonomy): domain Bacteria; kingdom Pseudomonadati; phylum Pseudomonadota; class Gammaproteobacteria; order Oceanospirillales; family Halomonadaceae; genus Halomonas; species Halomonas sp. G15. The sequence goes on from NZ_JAJSPA010000030.1 coordinate 27,614, forward strand.
GATCATGGCGCGATCCTGCTTGGGATCCAGCGCCGGCAGGCCGGTGTCCTCGGCGAGCTTGCCGCTGCGGATATGGTCGGTCAGGCGGCCCATGGTGTGGAACTCCTCACGGGTCACGGTGGGGTAGTAGACCAGCTTCTCGCTGATCTCCTCGCCCAGGTACTCATGGGCCGGCAGCTCCGTCTGGATGAAGTCGGCATAGGCCAGCTCGCTGACGTTGCGCACGCCGTGCACCAGCACCACCTTCTCGAAGCGCTCGTAGACCTCGGGGTCCTGGATCAGGCTCATGAAGGGCGCCAGGCCCGTGCCGGTGGAGAGCAGGTAGAGGTTGCGCCCCGGCAGCAGGTCGTCGGTGACCAGGGTGCCGGTGGGCTTGCGACTGACCATGATCTGGTCGCCCACCTGGAGATGCTGCAGACGCGAGGTCAGGGGGCCATCGGGCACCTTGATGCTGAAGAACTCAAGGTGATCCTCGTAGTTGGGGCTGGCGATAGAGTAGGCACGCATCAGCGGCTTGCCGTTCACCTCGAGGCCGATCATCACGAACTGGCCGTTCTTGAAGCGCAGGCTGCGCTCGCGGGTGGTGCGGAAACTGAACAGGGTATCGTTCCAGTGGTGGACGCTGAGCACCTCTTCCAGGGCAAACTTGCTCATGCCGGCTCCTCTATGCGGTCGAAGGCTTTATATGCCTATAAAGAATAAAAGCGATTCCAAGATTTGCATTGAATTCTAAGGCAGGAGGCGTTATCTGTTAAATGGATTGTATGGATAACCTTTATCCATAACCTTGATATACGTCATCGGAGTTTGCCCTCATGCGCTTCACCCTGCGCCAGCTGGAGGTCTTCGTGGCGGTGGCCCAGCACGAGAGCGTATCGCGGGCGGCTCGCGCCCTGGCACTCTCCCAGTCGGCCACCAGCAGCGCCCTGGCCGAACTGGAGAAGCAGTTCGACTGCCAGCTGCTGGACCGCCACGGCAAGCGACTGCGCCTCAACGCCCTGGGCTTCCAGCTGCTGCCCAAGGCGGTGGCACTGCTCGACCGCGCCGAGGAGGTGGAGGAGCTGCTCCACGGCCAGCAGGGCATCGGGGTGCTGGACGTCGGCGCCACCCTGACCATCGGCAACTATCTGGCCACCCTGCTGATCAGCGACTTCATGCAGCGCTACCCCGGCAGCCGGGTACGCCTGGCGGTACGCAATACGCGCACCATCATCGACAGTGTGCGCCACCATCGGCTGGACCTGGGATTGATCGAGGGGCAGTGCGAGGAGGAGGACGTGGTCACCCAGCCCTGGGTGGAGGACGAGCTGGTGGTGTTCTGCTCGCCCCGCCACCCCCTGGCCGGAGCCGGCGAGGTGGAGCTCAGCCGCCTGCTGCGCGAGGCGTGGATCATGCGCGAGGAGGGCTCGGGCACGCGACTGACCCTGGAGCAGGCAGCACGCCACCGTCGCGGGCGTTTCAACGTGCTGCTGGAGCTGGAGCACACCGAGGGGATCAAGCGCGCGGTGGAGTCGGGGCTGGGCATCGGCTGCGTCTCGCGCCTGGCACTGCGTGACGCCTTCCGCCGCGGCAGCCTGGTGCCCATCGCCACCCCGGAACTGGACCTGAGCCGTCAGTTCACCTTCATCTGGCACCGCCACAAGTATCTCGCCACCGGCATGCGCGAGTTCCTCAAGCTGTGTCGGCAGATGACCGAGGGCGTGACCCGCAGCGACCAGATCGACCTGCCGCCGGTGCCCTGACGACGTGGCACGAGGCTGGCTCCGAACGGCATCGGGCCCGGCAGTGCCGGGCCCGATGCCGAAGGGAAAGCCAACCCATCAGCGCATATCGCTGACCGCCTCCTGGATCTCCTCGAGGCTCGCCTTGGTGAGGTCCTTGGTCAGGGAGTGGATCACCAGCTTCGCGGTGGGGCCATCGAGCTTGTCGCGCAGCTGGCCGAGGAAGCGGGCCGGGGCGACCAGGATCAGCTTCTCCATGCTGTTGTCGATGCGGGCCTGATAGAGACGATCGGTCACCTCCTTGGCGAACACCTGCTCCTCATGGGTGCGCGCCGTGCTCTCGCCACCGGAGGAGCGCGAGCTGTTCGACGTCGACTCATGCACGTCGGAACCGCGATCCGTCACCAGGTCGCCCTCGTGCAGCCGACTCGCCGAATGCACCAGGCTATCCTGTTCGACCAGCTTGAGTGCGTCGCGGGTGAAGATCCGCGCCCGCGCCGCATCCGCCACCACGATATAGGTTGTCATAGCCACTCCTCGATACCGGTGGTACGGCGGCCGGCGATGCGCCGGCCGCTTCTGGATCAACCATGGCAAGTGCCTTGACGCGGGTCAACCCGCCACCGACGTCGATCGGCGACAACTGCAGGGAAGCTTGATCTGGGGTAGCATCCCAGCTGGCCGGCAGGGATGTCGGCACGTCTCATCTCCACGATGTGCCCCCGGGAGGACCCCGATGCGTCAGTTACTGTTTCCCCGCCGCCCGTTATCACGCGGCACCCTGCTCACCTGCCACCTGCTGCTGCAGGTCGGCCTCGCGGCTGGTGCGGCACTATGGCTTGCTCCGCGCACGCCATGGCTGGCGGCCACCACCTGGCAGGTGGCCTGGCCCAGCCTGGCACTGGGCGGTGGCCTGTGGCTGCTGGCCGCCATGCTGCTGCGCCTGATGGCCGAGCTGTGGCTGCTGCCCCACCACCTGGCCGGCCAGCTGGGCGCCGGGCCGGTGATCACCCGCTCCTGGGAGCGCCGCCCGGCGGTGCATGACCCCCAGGCCGCCTGGACCAGCGAGGCACGTCCCCTGTCCAGCGAGGGCGAGGCGGTAGGCAGCGCCCGGGTAACTCGTCCCGCCGAACCGCTGCGCTCCCGCGGCGGCCGCGAGCCCTCCCTGGACCTCGCCGGCGCCTCCCCTGCCGAACCGAGGGCCGGGGAGCCACGCCTCTAGGAGACTGTCCCTTCGCGGCGGAGAAACCTGGCGTCAGGTGCGACGAGGGAAACGCATGAGCCGACGCAGGCCGGCCAGCATCAGCACGGCGGAGCCGGCGCCGAGGCCGTTGGCCAGGATATCGGCCCAGTCACCGCCACTGCGCCCCGGCACCAGAACCTGGGCGAACTCGACCATGCCGCCGTAGCCCGCCGCGAGCAGGAAGGCCAGCGGCAGGCGGACTCCGGCCAGGCCGATCAGGCCGCCGAGGCCGGCATAGCCGACGAAGTGATTGAGCTTGTCCCAGGGCAGCTGGCTGGGCATCTCATCGCCCGGGGTCAGACTGCCCAGGGCGATGACCAGGGCCGCCACAACGGCCAGCGCCGCCCACAGGCGGCGCCGGTCGTGCAGGCGTTGCAGCCAAGCGAGCCCCAGCCATTCAGGCATGGGCGATATTGCGGTGATAGGCCGGGCTCAGGTCATGCAGCGCCTCCATGAAGGCAGTGACGTGATCGGGATCGGTGAACTGGCTGATACCGTGCCCCAGGTTGAAGACGTGACCGGGGCCCTCGCCATAGCTTTCCAGGATGCGCGCCACCTCGGCACGAATCGCAGCCGGGCGGGCGAACAGCACGTTGGGGTCGAGGTTGCCCTGCAGCGCCACCTTGTGACCCACCCGGGCACGGGCATCGGACAGCTCGGTGCTCCAGTCCAGTCCCACGGCGTCGGAACCCGCCAGGGCGATGTCCTCGAGCCACTGGCCGCCGTTCTTGGTGAACAGGATCACCGGCACACGGCGCCCCTCGTGCTCGCGGATCAGGCCGGCGACGATCTGCTCCATGTAGCGCAGCGAGAACTCCAGGTAGGCCGGCGTGGAGAGGGCGCCACCCCAGGTGTCGAAGATCTGCACCGCCTGGGCGCCGGCGCGGATCTGGGCGTTCAGGTAGTCGGTTACCGCCGCGGCCAGGGTGTCGAGCAGGTCATGCATCACGCTGGGCGTGTCGTAGAGCATGGTCTTGATATGCCGGAAGTCCTTGCTGGAGCTGCCCTCGACCATGTAGGTCGCCAGCGTCCAGGGGCTGCCGGAGAAGCCGATCAGCGGCACGCGTCCGTTCAGCTCGCGGCGGATCGTCGAGACCGCGCGCATCACGTAGTCGAGGTCGCGCTCGGCATCGGGAGCACTCAGCGCCGCCACCTCCTCGGCCGTGCGCACCGGCTTGCGGAACTTGGGCCCCTCGCCGGTCTCGAAGTAGAGCCCCAGCCCCATGGCATCGGGGATGGTGAGGATATCCGAGAACAGGATCGCCGCATCCAGCGGATAGCGCTCCAGGGGCTGCAGGGTCACCTCGCACGCCAGCTCCTGGTTGCGACACAGGTCCATGAAGTTGCCGGCCACGGCGCGGGTGGCGCGATACTCCGGCAGGTAGCGTCCGGCCTGGCGCATCATCCAGACCGGGGTGCGGTCCACCGGCTGACGCGCCAGGGCGCGCAGAAAGCGATCGTTCTTGAGTTCCATGCAGGCGGTCATCCATGGGAAATGTGTCCGCCATTGTACCCGATGCTTGCGTCCCGGTCGTGAGCCTCGCCGGCCTTCCTGATAGAATACCGCCCACTCCTGCGGCGCCGCCCGCGGCCTGATACCGAGGTAACCCGTGACGATTCGCTTTATCGCCGCCTCCCGTCTGCCCACCCCCTGGGCCACCTTCACCATGCACGGCTTCGAGGACGAGGCCACCGGCAAGGACCATATCGCCCTGACCCTGGGCGACGTGGCCGACGGCGAGCCAGTACTGGGACGGGTGCACTCGGAGTGCCTGACCGGCGATGCGCTCTTTTCGATGCGCTGCGACTGCGGCTATCAGCTCCAGGAGGCTCTCAAGCGTATCGCCGAGGAGGGCCGCGGGGTGCTGCTCTACCTGCGCCAGGAGGGGCGCGGCATCGGGCTGCTCAACAAGATCCGCGCCTATCACCTCCAGGATCAGGGCGCCGATACCGTGGAGGCCAACGAACAGCTGGGCTTCGCCGCCGACCTTCGCCGCTACGACCTCTGCGTGCCGATGCTCGAGCACCTGGGCATCGCGGGCCTGCGCCTGATGACCAATAACCCGCGCAAGGTCGACGCCCTGACCCAGGCCGGCGTCAATGTCGTGGAACGCGTACCGCTGACCACCGGTCTCAATCCTCATAACGAGCACTATCTGTCCACCAAGGCCGGCAAGCTCGGCCACATGATGGTGCTGGGCGATTTCACCCAGGCCGACGATGTGGATATCGAACGCAAGCCCTGAGGACGGGAGCCCCCATCCCTCGATCGGGGAGGCTCCTGGACAGGGGAGAGACCCGATGACCCAACCATCCCACGACAGGGAAAGCTTCAGTGCCACCGAGGAGTGGCTGCACAGCATCAGCCACGGAATCGGTGTGCTGCTGAGCCTGGCCGGGGTCACGGTACTACTGGTGATGGCCAGCCTGGCGCCCCACCTCGACCCCTGGAAGCTGGCCGGGGTCGGCCTCTACGGCACCAGCCTGGTGCTGCTCTATACCGCCTCGACGCTCTACCACGGCGTGCGCGACTCGCGCCTCAAGCGCCTGTTCCAGCTGCTGGATCACTGCGCGATCTACCTGCTGATCGCCGGTACCTACACGCCCTTCCTGCTGGTCAACCTGCGCGGCCCCACCGGCTGGGCGCTGTTCGTCACCGTCTGGGGGCTGGCGCTGGTGGGTATCGCCTGCAAGCTGGCCTGGCCCCACCGCTTCGCGGCGTTACGCGTCGGCATCTACCTGCTGATGGGCTGGCTGATCCTCTTCGCCGGCGGCGAGATGGTCGAGCGGCTGTCGCCCGCGGGGCTTACCCTGCTGGTGGCCGGCGGCCTCACCTACACCCTCGGCGTGCTCTTCTATGCCGTGCGCGCAATTCCCTTCAACCACGTCATCTGGCACCTGTTCGTGCTGGGCGGCAGCATCCTCCACTACTTCGCCGTCTACAGCGCCGTGCTGCCCTTCGCGGCCTGATCCCGAGGCTTGCACCAGCCCCGGGTCAGGTATCACGCGCCTTGCGGATGCGCTCGTAGGCGTTGCCGATCTCGCTGGTGCGCTCGCGGGCGACCTCGCGCATGCTCTCGGGAAGCCCCTTGGCGGCCAGCTTGTCGGGGTGATTCTGGCTCATCAGGCGCCGATAGGCCTTCTTGATCTCGGCATCGCTGGCGTCCTCCTCGACCCCCAGCACCCGGTAGGCATCGGCCAGGGAGGGGCCGCTGGCCACACCACCCCCGGCCTGCTCTCCGCCACCGTGCAGCATGGCCTCGACCTGGGCGATCTCCGCCTCGGAGCAGCCCAGTCCGCGCACCACCCGCATCAGCATCTCACGCTCGGCAGGGTGCAGCTGGCCGTCGGCAGCGATCGCCGCTAGTTGCACCTGCAGGAAGACCTGGCGCAGGGCGGGCTGCGGGCCCAGCAGCGGGCGCAGTCTGGCAAGCTCCGCGTCCAGGTCGAAGTCCGGCGCCTTGCCGCGGTTGAAGTCGGCCCGGGCCCGGGCGCGCTGGGCCTCGTTGAGGCGCAGGCGGTCCCACAGCATGCGCGAGGCGTCCAGCTCATCCTCGGTGACCTGGCCATCGGCCTTGCACAGACACCCCATGACCGCGAAGGTCGATTCGAGGAATTGCGTCTGGGATGCGGCCAGCTTGCCCAGCAGGCTGCGGCGCAGGCGCTTGACGAGCCAGTAACCGAGCCCGCCACCGACCAGCGCGCCCACGGGCCCGCCGATCATGAACCCCAGGCCGGCGCCGATCAGTACGACGATCCACATCAGCGAGCCTCCCCTGTCATCGCGGCATCGTCGCCACCCTCCAGGCGGCGACGGATGGCGGCCTCGATGCCATCCGCATCCAGGCCGCACTCGGCGAGCAGCTCGGCGGGCTTGCCGTGCTCGACGAAGGCGTCGGGCAGCCCCAGATTGAGCACCGCCCCCCGCACACCCTCGGTGGCCAGCAGCTCGTTGACCGCGCTGCCGGCACCACCGGCCACCACGTTCTCCTCCAGGGTCACCAGCAGGTCGTGGTCGGCCGCCGCGGCCAGCACCGCATCACGATCCAGGGGCTTTACCGAACGCATGTTGAGGTGGCTGGCATCGAGCCGCTCCGCCACCTCGGCGGCCGGCGTGTTGAGGCTGCCGAAGGCCAGCAGGGCGACGCGCCGCCCTGCCTCGGCGCCGCTCTCGCGACGCACCTGCGCCCGCCCGATGGGGGCCGGCTCGAGATGCGCGGGAATCTCGACACCCGGCCCGCTGCCCCGCGGATAGCGCACCGCGGCGGGGCCCGGGTGGTGGTAGGCGGCGCTCAGCATGGCGCGGCACTCCGCCTCGTCGGCCGGCGCCAGCACCACCATGCCGGGCACGCAGCGCAGGTAGGAGAGGTCGAGGCTGCCGTGGTGGGTGGGGCCGTCCTCGCCCACCAGGCCGGCGCGGTCGATGGCGAAGGTGACGTCGAGGTCCTGCACCGCCACGTCATGGATCAGCTGGTCATAGCCGCGCTGCAGGAAGGTGGAGTAGATCGCCACCACCGGCTTCATGGCCTCGCAGGCCATGCCCGCGGCCAGGGTCACCGCATGCTGCTCGGCGATGGCCACATCGAAGTAGCGCTCGGGATACTGCTGCGAGAAGCGCACCAGGTCGGAGCCCTCGCGCATCGCCGGCGTGATGCCGATCAGCCGTTCATCGGTGGCGGCCATGTCGCACAGCCAGTCGCCGAAGACATTGCAGTACTTCTTCTTCGCCGGCGCAGGCGTGGCCGGCTTGAGCGGCGGCGGGGCGCCGTTCTTCTCCAGCTTGGTGATGGCATGGTAGCCGATGGGGTCGGCCTCGGCGGGCAGGAAGCCCTTGCCCTTGCAGGTCTTGACGTGGAGGAACTGCGGCCCCTCCAGGTCACGCATGTTGCGCAGGGTCTGTACCAGCAGCGGCAGGTCATGACCGTCGATGGGGCCGATATAGTTGAAGCCCATCTCCTCGAACAGGGTGGCCGGGCTGACCATGCCCTTCATGTGCTCCTCGGTGCGCCGAGCCAGCTCCAGCGCCCCGGGCAGATGGGAGAGCACCTTCTTGCCGCTCTCGCGCATGGTGGTATAGGGCTTGCTGGTCAGGATGCGCGCCAGGTAGCTGGCCATGCCGCCGACATTCTCGGAGATCGACATCTCGTTGTCGTTGAGCACCACCAGCAGGTTGGCGTCGACGTGACCGGCATGGGCCAGGGCCTCGAAGGCCATCCCGGCGGTCAGGGCACCATCGCCGATCACCGCACAGACACGCCGCTGCTCGCCTCGGGTGCGGGCGGCCAGCGCCATGCCCAGCGCCGCCGAGATCGAGGTGCTGGAGTGGCCCACGCCGAAGGTGTCGTACTCCGACTCGGCACGCCGCGGGAAGGCCGCCAGCCCGCCATGGTGACGGATATTGGGCATCGCCTCGCGGCGCCCGGTGAGGATCTTGTGGGGGTAGGCCTGGTGGCCGACATCCCACACCAGGCGATCATGGGGGGTCTCCAACGCCTGGTGCAGGGCCACGGTGAGCTCCACGACGCCGAGGCCGGCTCCGAAGTGCCCCCCGGAGACCCCCACGCTGTAGAGCAGGTAGGCGCGCAGCTCGTCGGCCACCTGCGCCAGCTGCGCGGTGGTCATGGCGCGCAGCGCGGCCGGGGTATCCAGGGTGTCGAGCAGCGGCGTGGCCGGACGCTCGACGGGAATGTCATCGAACAGCTTCATGTGGGCATCTGTCGTGTCAGTGGTCACGCTCGATCATGTATCGGGCCAGCGCCGCCAGCGGCAATCCGGCCTCGCCCAGCGGCGCCAGGGCGGCGACGGCCTCCTCGACCAGCCCCGCCGCCCGGGAGCGGGCGCCCTCGAGACCCAGCAGGGTCGGATAGGTGGGCTTGTCGCGGGCGGCGTCGGCCCCCGAGGCCTTGCCCAGGACGGCAGTGTCACCGATCACATCGAGTACGTCGTCGTGGATCTGGAAGGCCAGGCCGATGGCCCGGGCATAGGCATCCAGGGCGGCCAGGCGGGCATCGTCCTCGGCCACCGCGGCCAGCCCGCCCAGGCGCACCGCGGCACGGATCAGCGCCCCGGTCTTGTGGGCGTGCATGGTGGCCAGGGCATTCACATCGGGGTGGCCGCCCACGGCATCGAGGTCCAGCGCCTGTCCGGCCACCATGCCGTCGCGCCCCGCCGCCTCGGCGAGGCTGGCGATCATCGCCGCCAGGCGGGGATGTCGGGCACGGGCAACCACCTCGAAGGCCAGCGACTGCAGCGCATCACCGGCGAGGATCGCGGTGGCCTCGTCGTAGGCGCGGTGCACGGTGGGCTGACCGCGGCGCAGGTCGTCGTCGTCCATGGCCGGCAGGTCATCGTGGACCAGCGAGTAGGCGTGGATCAGCTCGATGGCCATGGCCGGGGCGTCGAGGGTAGCCTCCTCGGCCCCCAGGGCGCGGCCGGCGGCATAGACCAACAACGGGCGCAACCGCTTGCCCCCCACCAGTACGCCGTGACGCATGGCGGCCTCGAGGCGCGGTGCGGGAGCGGTGCGCTCGACAAACAGCGCCTCGAGGCGGGCATCTACCCGCGCGCGATCGGCGGCCAGCAGGGTGGTCAGGGTGTCAGCGTTCACCATCGCCCTCCGACGGCGGCACGAAGGGCTCGAGCTCGATACCGCCCTGGGTGCCTTCGGTCAGGGTGCGCACCTTGAGCTCCGCCTCGTCGAGGCGACGCTGGGCATCACGGGTCAGCCTCACTCCCTCCTCGAAGGCGGCAAGCGAGTCCTCCAGCGACAGCTCGCCGGACTCCAGTCGTGCCACCAGGCCCTCGAGCCGCTCGACGGTGGCGGCGAAGTCACCGCTCGCGGTGTCGTCGGCCTGCGGCTCACGGGACCGCTCGTTGCGCTCTGCCATGCTGCTCCTTTAAACCGCCCCGAAAGTCAGAAAGAGATCATCCAAGGGGCGACAGTATACACGCTCCCCCCGGGGGGTCGTCTGCCCCGCCGCCTGCTGGCCTCTGTGACGCCGTAAACTTGCATCTGGCTCATATGAGCAGCGCAGCATTTTCATCCTGGCTCATTTTCCGCTGTGATAAGATGGTGGCCTCACCAGTTTCTGACACTGCATGCGGCTCGCGCCGGAAGGGGTTGATTCGACCATGGCAAAGACGTCCCTGGACAAGAGCAAGATCAAGATCCTGCTGCTCGAGGGCATCCACCAGACCGCGGTGGACAATCTTCGCAACGCCGGGTACTCGAACATCGAGCACCTGCCCACCTCGCTGGATGAAGCCGCGCTGATCGAGAAGATCCGCGACGTCCACTTCATCGGCATCCGCTCGCGGACCCAGCTCAACGAGCGGGTATTCGATGCCGCAGAGAAGCTGGTGGCCGTGGGCTGCTTCTGCATCGGCACCAACCAGGTCGACCTCGACGCCGCCCTGGTTCGCGGCATCCCGGTGTTCAATGCGCCCTACTCCAACACCCGCTCGGTGGCCGAACTGGTGCTGGCCGAGGCGATCATGCTGCTGCGCGGCATTCCCGAGAAGAACGCCCGCGCCCACCAGGGCGGCTGGCTGAAGAGCGCCAAGAATTCCCACGAGGCCCGCGGCAAGACCCTGGGGATCGTCGGCTACGGCAGCATCGGCTCGCAGCTCTCGGTGCTCGCCGAGTCGCTGGGCTTCGACGTCATCTACTATGACGTGGTCGCCAAGCTAGGCATGGGCAACGCCCGCCAGGTGGGCAGCCTCGACGAGCTTCTCGGCCGCGCCGACGTGGTCAGCCTGCACGTTCCCGATCTGCCGTCGACACGCTGGATGATCGGCGCCGAGCAGATCGCGCGAATGAAGCCGGGCGCCATCCTGATCAATGCCTCCCGCGGCAGCGTGGTGGTGATCGAGCCCCTGGCCGAGGCGATCCGCGAGGGGCGCCTCAACGGCGCCGCGGTGGACGTCTTCCCGGTGGAGCCCAAGGGCAACGACGAGGAGTTCGAGAGCCCGCTGCGCGGCCTGGAGAACGTCATCCTCACCCCCCACATCGGCGGCTCCACCCTGGAGGCCCAGGAGAACATCGGCATCGAGGTCTCCGAGAAGCTGGCCACCTACTCCGACAACGGCACCACCGTCACCTCGGTCAACTTCCCCGAAGTGGCACTGCCGTCCCACCCGGGCAAGCACCGCCTGCTGCACATCCACGAGAACGTGCCGGGGGTGCTCTCCGAGATCAACCGGGTGCTCTCCGAGAACGGCATCAACATCGCCGGCCAGTACCTGCAGACCAACGAGAAGGTCGGCTACGTGGTGATCGACGTCGACAAGGCCTATGGCCCCCAGGCGCTGGACGCCCTGCGCCAGGTGACGCACACCCTCAAGGTGCGCGTGCTCTACTCCGACGGTGGCCAGGACGCCTGATCCCGCCACCCCGGTGCCGTACTGAAAGCCCCGCCGCCGCGTCTCTCCGACGCGGCGGCTTGCGTTCGGGAGCCGGCAGGGCGAGCGCCCCCTTGGTCGCAGTGCACGGAGATGGCCTGGCGCGCTAGGCTGTGGCCTCGATGAGACAAGGCCTGAACGCCTGAACAACAACCAGGAGCCCCAGATGAGCGAGACCACCCCACCGGTACGGCGCCATGACGCCGACGGCGTGACCACCCTGACCCTGAACCGCCCGGCGAGCTTCAACGCCCTCTCCGAGGAGATGCTCGAGGCGCTGGGCGCCGAGCTCGCGAGACTCGCCGACGACGGCAACGTGCGCTGCGTGGTGCTCGCCGCCGAGGGTCGCGCCTTCTGCGCCGGCCACGACCTCAAGCAGATGCGCGCCCATGACGACGACCGCGACTACTTCCAGGCACTCTTCGCCCGCTGCGCCGGGGTGATGCAGGCCATCGTCGAGCTGCCGGTGCCGGTGATCGCCCGGGTCCAGGGCATCGCCACCGCCGCCGGTTGCCAGCTGGTGGCCAGCTGCGATCTGGCGGTGGCGGCCCGTTCGGCGCGCTTCGCCGTCTCCGGCATCAACGCAGGCCTGTTCTGCTCCACCCCGGCGGTGGCGCTGTCACGCAACGTGGCCCGCAAGCGCGCCATGGAGATGCTGTTCACCGGCGAGTTCATCGATGCCGATACCGCCCGCGACTGGGGACTGGTCAACCGCGTTGCCGACGACGAGCAGCTGGACGAGGCGGTGGCCGAGCTCGCTGCCAGCATCTGCGCCAAGAGCGCGGTGGCGGTGCGCACCGGCAAGGCGATGTTCCAGCGCCAGCTGCGCATGCCGCTGGACGAGGCCTACGCCTTCGCCGGCGAGGTGATGGCGGGCAACATGCTGGCCGAGGACGTGGCCGAGGGCATCGACGCCTTCATCGAGAAGCGTCGCCCAGTATGGAAAGACCGTTGAGGGGGGAAGGACCGCTGAGCACCCAAGGAGCCGCGCAAATGGGTTAGTGGAAGTGATTTCCGCAGACGCGACAGGCGCGCGCCGACAAGGTATCCTGTGCCAGCGAAGCCAAGGCATAAGGAGTTTCAGGGTGAGTGAAGTCAAGCGCAGGACGGCGGGGCGCCCCGCGGGATCGGGCAAGGCCAGCGGCGGCCACAGCCAGTCGCTGGTGCGCGGCCTCAACCTGCTGGAGCGCCTGGCCGGCCACCCCGGCGGCCTGGCCCTTTCCGAGCTCGCTGAGCAGGCCGACCTGGCCCCCTCCACCACCCACCGCCTGCTGCAGGCGCTGCAGAGCCAGGGCTTCGTCACCCAGGACAGCGAGCTAGGTGTCTGGAAAATCGACGTCAAGACCTTCCGGATCGGCAACAGCTTCCTCGAGGCCCGTGATTTCGTGGGCACCAGCCGTCCCTTCCTGCGCCGCCTTACCGCCCAGACCGGCGAGACCGCCAACCTCGGCATCCGCGATGACGGCACCGCGGTGTTCCTGGCACAGAGCGAATCGCCGCAGATGATGCGCATGATCACCCGGCTGGGCTCTCGTGCCCCGCTGCACGCCTCCGGCGTAGGCAAGGCACTGATGGCCTGGCTACCCGAGGACGAGCTCGAGCGCATCCTCGCCGAGCAGGGGCTTTCTCGCGTCACCGAAAACACCCTGCACACCCCCGAGACGCTGCGCGAGGGGCTGGCCGAGATCCGCCGCCAGGGCTTCGCCTGCGATCGCGAGGAGCACGCCATCGGCCTGCACTGCGTGGCCGCCTGCATCCACGACGAGCACGGCACCCCACTGGCCGCCATCTCGGTCTCCGGCCCGGTGGCACGCATCCCCGAGACGCGCCTGCTGGAACTCGGCGAGCTGGTGCGCGATACCGCTGCCGAGATCACCGCCCGGCTGGGGGGGCGCACCCCGGAGGTGTGGTAGCGGCGCCGGGCCGTGAAGCCATCAGCGCGACGGAGTACACTGGCGGCCGTCCATTCGCCCCAGCCGAGGCCACGCCGATGAGTCACCACCTGCTCTCCGTCGATTCCCTGTCCCGCGACGATGTCGATCACCTGATGCGGGTCGCCGCCCGCATGGAGCCCATCGCCCAGCGGCGCCAGGTCACCCGGGTGCTGGAAGGGGCGGTGCTCGGCAACCTCTTCTTCGAGGCCAGTACCCGCACCCGGGTCAGCTTCAACGCCGCCTTCTGCCGGCTGGGCGGCAGTGTCTGCGACACCACCGGCTTTACCTTCTCCTCCATGGCCAAGGGCGAGTCGCTCTACGACACCAGCCGGGTGATGAGTGGCTACTGCGACGCCATCGTGATGCGCCACCCGGAGCTCGGGTCGGTGGCAGAGTTCGCCGCCGCCACCCATGTGCCGGTGATCAATGGCGGCGACGGCCCCGGCGAGCACCCCAGCCAGGCATTGCTCGACTTCTACACCATCGACAAGGAGTTCAGCCGCCTGGGCAAGGGACTGGCCGGCGCCCACGTGCTGATGACCGGCGACCTCAAGTACGGGCGCACCGTGCACTCGCTGATCAAGCTGCTGTCGCTCTATGCCCCCATGCGCATCACCCTGGTGGCGCCGCCGGGGCTGGAGATGCCCAGCCACCTGGTCGACCTGGTCGCCTCCCGGGGGCATCGCATCGAGCAGCGCGACAGCCTGGCCCAGGACTATGCCGACGTGGACGTGGTCTACACCACGCGCATCCAGAAGGAGCGCTTCACCGCCGAGATGAGCGAGGGCTTCAGCCTCTCCCGGGACTTCACCGTGGACCGCGCCTTCCTCGACGCCCGCTGCGGGCGCGACACCCTGGTCATGCACCCGCTGCCCCGCGACAGCCGACCCGAGGCCAACGACCTCGACATCGACCTCAACGGCGACCCGCGCCTGGCGATCTTCCGCCAGACCGACAACGGCATCCCGGTGCGCATGGCGATCTTCGCCACCCTGCTGGAGGTAGACAACCTGATCGAGCAGGAGCTGCGCCCGGTACGCTGGTTCGTGCCGCCGCGCGTGGGCGTTGACGACCCGGCACTGTAAGCAACGCGCAGTTTCGCCGCTCTCGCCTATGCTGAGGGGTGATCCTTCCCCTTGGCGGCAAGAGGCACCACGACATGAACCTGCACCGCGCCTATCGGCTCCTGGCACTCTTCTACACCGTGCTGCTGCTGGTCGGGGCCATCGCCCTGCTGGCCGGCGGCGGCACCGCGCTGTCGCTGGCTCAGCTGGCCCTGGGGGCCATGGCGGTGGTGGGGTTGTGGGGCTATATCCTCAAGCGCGGCTTCATGAACCCACGCATGTGGCGACCTCTGGCGGCGCTGCTGGCGGTGGCGGCCGTGGTGCAGCTGTGGGCGGTGCTCAACCTGTCGCTCTCCGGCGAGCTGCTCACCTGGATGCTGGCCAGCGCGATCTTCTCGGCACTGCTGGTGGTGATCCTGTATCGCTACGGCGACCGCGACCAGGCCCTCTGGGCCACGCCCGAGGAGCTCGAGGCCGCCCGGCGGCTGGAGGCGCTGCTGGAGGAGGGTGACGGCCCGCTGCAGGCCGAGGCAAGTGACGGGCAGCGCGAGTCGCGAGTCACGGTGACCCGAGACGGCGACGGGTTCCACGCCAGCGTGACTCGCCGCCGCCACGCCGAGCGCGAGAGCTTCGAGGAGCGCTTCCACCACCCCGCCACCCTGGTGTTCTTCCTGGAGAAGTTCGCCGGCGTCTCGGTGCAGGACTTCACGCGTCCCGACGCCGCCTGAGGCGTCAGCGCTGCACCGGCCCTTGGCCGGGCAGCCCCTCCCGGGCGGCAAACCAGCGCTCGACGATCAGCACTGCGCTGATGCCATCGACCCCCTCATCGCGCCAGCTGCCGCGATGGCCGCGTTCCCGGGCGATCAGCTTGGCCTCGCCGGTGGAGCCGCGCTCGTCGACCATCTCGCAGGGTACCCCGTAGCGGCCGAACAGGCGCTTGCCGAACTTGCGGGCGCGCGTGCTCATCTCCTGCTCCTCGCCCGCCGCGGTGAGCGGCAGGCCCACCACGAAGAGGTCCGGCTGCCACTCCTCCACCAGCCGCCCGACCCGCGACCAGTCGGGAATTCCCTCCCGGGCCGGCAGCGGGTCCAGCTCCCGGGCACTGCCCAGCAGTTCGTTGCCGACCGCCACGCCGATGCGCCGGGTGCCGAAGTCGAAGCCCAGGATCAACCGCTCGCCCTGCCTGGCCATCAACGCCCTCCTGCCATCCGTCGCGTCCGGTTCACGAATGCCCCGCCTCGCGGGTCATCAGGTTGAGGTCGATGCCGAGGATCCCGGCGGCGGCACCCAGGCGCTGCTCCGGCGGCACCTCGAAGAGGATGTCGCCGCGCCCCTCCACGGTGAGCCAGGCGTTGTCGAGCAGCTCGGCCTCGAGCTGGCCCGACTCCCAGCCGGCACAGCCCAGGCACACCAGGAAGTGCTCGGGGCCGCGGCCGGCGGCCAGCGCCTGGAGCATGTCCATGGAGGTGGTCAGGGCGATCTCCTCGGTGACCTGGATGCTGGAATCCCAGTCGGCGCTAGAGCCGCGGTGCAGGATGAAGCCGCGGTCCTTGTGCACCGGACCACCGTAGTAGACCGGCGCGTTGCGGTGCGGGCTCTCCTCGCCGCCCAGCTCCAGTTGTTCGAAGAGTGCCTCCAGGGTCAGCTCGAGGGGGCGGTTGATGATCACCCCCATGGTGCCCTTCTCGTCATGGTCGCACAGGTAGGCGAGGCTGCCGGCGAAGTTGGGATCTTCCAGGTGCGGCATCGCCAGCAGGAAGTGATCTTTCAGGCCGAAGTTTTCCACGGATTGCATGAGACTCCCCGGCGGTCCTAACGCACGCCGAAATTGTTGCCTTGGCCGAACCGCCAGACGCGGGTGATGGAGAGCGAGTCCAGGTTGCCCATGCCCGCATCGAAGGGACGATAGGGGCCGGCACCGTTAACGGTATCCAACGCCGCCTGGTCGAGTTCGGAATGTCCCGACGATTGTATCACCTCCGCCTGGCGCAACTCGCCGTCGCGGCCGATCACCACCCGAATGCGCAGCTGCCCCTGGAGATGACGCGGCGCCGGATGCACGCGATTGCCGTAGGCCTCGACGCGACGGGTCCAGTCGTCGATATAGCGCGCCTCGGCGGCACGCTGGGCGGCCTGGCGGGGGGCACCGGTCTCGCCGGGCGACTCCGGAGCGAGACCCTGCTCACGGATGCTGCGAGTGGCGTCGGCA
>NZ_JAJSPA010000031.1:0-41843 GCF_021282295.1 Halomonas sp. G15
CACTCAACCTGTGCATCACCGGCCCCACCGGGTGCGGCAAAACCTGGCTGGCCTGCGCGCTGGGCAACCAGGCCTGCCGGCAAGGCTACTCGGTGCGCTACCTGCGGGTGCCGCGTCTGTTCGAGCAACTGCGCATCGCCCAGGGCGACGGCTCTTACGCCCGGCTGATGGGCCAGCTGCAGAAGACCGACCTGCTGATCCTCGACGACTGGGGCATGCAGAAGATGACCGCGCCGCAGCGCCAGGACCTGATGGAGGTGATCGAGGATCGGCACGGCCGCGGCTCGACGCTGATCGCCAGCCAACTGCCCATCGAGCACTGGCACGACTACATCGGCGCCGCGACGGTAGCCGACGCCATTCTGGACCGGCTGCTGCACAGCGCCCACCGTCTGACACTCAGAGGAGAATCGATGCGCAAGAACGCCGCCCCGCAAGCGGCAGAAGTTGACCCATCGTGACCGGTCAGCTTACAAAACCAGAGCCAGCGAGAGAGCGGTGAGCAGATCGGTCACGATCCCCGGAATGACCGGTCACGTTCGTCGGAATACGCACGCAAGGTGTGGCGCAGCGAATTTCGCCTGCAGGCGCCGGGCCACGAGGCGCGCGGCATGTTTGGCAGCGGCATGCTGGTGGTCAACCCGCCGTGGGGACTCGATCAGCGTCTCGCCGCGGCCATGGGACGGGTAGCCCCGCTGCTGAGCGGTGCGGCGAGCTATCGCGGCGACTGGTGGGTCGGCGAGTAGGCCTGCCTACTTGCCAATGCAGAAGCTGCCGAAGATCTCGCCGAGGAGATCATCGGCACTGAACTCCCCGGTGATCTCACCCAGTGCCTGCTGGGCATCCCGCAGGTCCTCCGCGAGCAGCTCGCCGGCTCCGAAGCCCGAGAGCTGAGCCTCGCCGTTGAGCAGTGCCCGCTCGGCGCGATCCAGGGCGTCGAGGTGGCGGCGCCGGGCCGAGAAGCGACCCTCCGCCGTGCCGGTGAAGCCCATTACCGCCTTGAGGTGGGCCTTCAGGTTATCCACACCCTGTGTGGTCTTCGCGGAAAGCCTCACGATGGGAGTGGTTGTGGACAAGTCGAGCCCCGGGGTCTCCTGGCTGGCATCGATCTTGTTGCGTACCAGGGTCAGCCGGGCCGGGTCGGGAAGCCGGGCCACGAACTCCGGCCAGATCGCCATGGGATCGGTGGCGTCGGTGGTGGCGGCATCGACCAGCAGCAGCACCCGGTCGGCCTTCTCGATCTCCGCCCAGGCCCGGGCCACGCCGATCTGTTCCACGGCATCGGGGGTGTCACGCAGACCGGCGGTGTCGATGATATGCAGCGGCATCCCATCGATATGGATATGCTCGCGCAGCACGTCGCGGGTGGTGCCGGCGATATCGGTGACGATGGCGGTCTCCTGCTCGGTCAGGGCGTTGAGCAGGCTCGACTTGCCGGCGTTGGGCCGGCCGGCGATCACCACGCTCATTCCCTCGCGCATCAGCGCGCCCTGGCCGGCGGCGGCACGCACCGCGGCAAGCTCCTCCTTCACCCCGGCGAGCATCTCCGCGACCCGGCCATCCCCCAGGAAGTCGATCTCCTCCTCGGGGAAGTCGATGGCCGCCTCCACATAGATGCGCAGCTCGATCAGTCGCTCCACCAGGCCCTCGACCCGGCGCGAGAAGTCCCCCTGCAAGGAGCGCAGGGCGTTCTCGGCGGCCGCCCGCGAGCTGGCATCGATCAGGTCGGCGATCGCCTCGGCCTGGGCGAGGTCCAGCTTGTCGTTGAGGAAGGCGCGCTCGGAGAACTCGCCGGGGCGCGCCGGGCGAGCTCCCAGCTCGAGGCAGCGGCCGAGCAGCAGGTCCATGATCACCGGGCCGCCGTGGCCCTGCAATTCGAGGACATCCTCGCCGGTGAAGGAGTGCGGCCCGGGGAAGAACAGCGCGATCCCCTCGTCGAGCACCGTCTCCTCGCCCCGGAAGGGCCCGTAGTGGGCGAGGCGAGGCGAGGGGCAGTGGCCCACCACCGCCTCGGCGATCGTCGCGCAGAGCGGGCCAGAGACGCGGATGATGCCGACCCCGCCGCGTCCCGGCGGGGTGGCCAGCGCAGCGATGGTGTCCTGATCGTGAAGCGGGACCATGGGGTTCTCCTCGGCGTGATGCCAGCATTGTCGTTTCGGCTCCCCAAAAACGCCAGACCCCCGCTCGGGGCGGGGGTCTGGTGAGCGGCTCGGGCGAGCGGGTCTACTTGGTCTTCATGCCCTTGCCGACGCTGGGGTCGTTCTCGATCTTGCGGGTGATCACGTACTGTTGGGCGATGGAGATGATGTTGTTCACCACCCAGTAGATCACCAGGCCGGCCGGGAACCACAGGAAGAAGAAGGTGAAGACGATGGGCAGCATGCGCATGATCTTCGCCTGCATGGGATCCGGCGGGGTGGGGTTGAGCATCTGCTGCACGAACATGGAGGCACCCATCAGGATCGGCAGGATGAACAGCGGATCCTTCACCGAGAGATCCTGGATCCAGAACATGAAGGGCGCATGGCGCAGCTCCACGGACTCCAGCAGCATCCAGTAGAGGGCGATGAACACCGGCATCTGTACCAGGATCGGCAGGCAGCCACCCAGAGGATTGATCTTCTCCTTCTGGTAGAACTTCATCATCTCCTGGGACATCTTCTGGCGATCGTCGCCGTACTGCTCCTTGAGGCGCTGCATCTCCGGACCCAGCTTGCGCATGCGGGCCATGGACTTGTAGGCCTTGGCGGAGAGCGGCCACAGGGCCGCCTTGACCAGGATGGTCAGCAGCACGATGGACCAGCCCCAGTTGCCGACCACGTCCTGGATCTTGTCGAGCAGCCAGAACAGCGGGTTGGCGATGAACCACAGCCAGCCGAAGTCGACGGTGAGCTTGAGGTTGGGGGCCACGGCTTCCATGTAGTCCTGCACCTTGGGGCCCACATAGAGGGTGGCACCCAGGCGAGACTCGCCCTCGGCGGCCACCTGGGTCACCGGGCCGGCGAAGGCGGCCACATTACGCCCGCTGGAGTCGGTGGTGGCGTAGTAGAGGTTCTGCTGGTTCTGGGGCGGTGCCCAGGCACTGACGAAGTAGTGCTGGATGATCGCGACCCAGCCGCCCTCGGCCTCGCGGTTCTCGAACTTGCCCTCCTGGATCTCCTCGAAGTCGACCTTCAGGTAGCGATCCTCGGGGGTGGAGTAGGCCGCACCCAGATAGGAGCGCATGCCCATCTTGGGACCGCTAGAGGGATCGCTGCTGTTGTCGCGGGCCAGCTGGCCGATGAACCGCGCGGAGACCGGAGACTCGGTGTTGTTGGCCAGGAAGTACTCGACGTCCACCGCATAGCTGTTGCGCTCGAAGGAGAAGCGCTTGGTGACCTCGATGCCGTTGACCTCGCCACTCAGGTCGACCTCGAGGCGCTTGTCACCCTCGGCCAGGCGATATTCGGTCTTCTCGGGGGAGTAGGCGATGCGTCCCGACTGGCCATCCAGCTGCAGTCCGGAGCGCGCCACATAGCTGCGCGTCTCGCTGTCGGAGAGCATCACGTAGGAGCGGTCTGAGTCGAGAGTCAGCTTGTGCTGGGGCAGCGCCGCATAGACGATATCCCCGCCCTGGGGATCGATGCGCAGGTCCAGCACGTCGGTCATCACGGCAACCAGGTCGCGGCTCGCTGTGGCCTCGCTCTCGTCGGGTATGGCCTCCGCCATGCTATCGCCACTGCTCGCCGCGGGAACCGCCAGGCCATCCTCGGCACCTTCGGACCGGGAATCGCTGTCCCCGGACTGACTGCTGGTAAAGGAGGGAGCCTGTGGCTCGACGGCCGTCTGGCCATAGTCCTGATTCCACTGCACGACGATCAGATAGGCGAGCACCGCCAGTGGAATCAGCAATAGGAGTCGTTTTACGTCCATGAGGGTTCTGCCCAGTGGGTAGTGAACATGCCAGGGGCGGAAGGCGTTTCAGCCGCCCGAGATAGACAAAAGCCTGCCACTGGCAGGCTGTATTCCGAACACTGACTCTCGAGGGTAGCCCCGGCAGCGTCAAGCCTTGCCTTGTGAGGGGGTGCGCTCATGCTTCGGCGGGCTCCGGTCGGATGAAGACGGCTCGACGCTTGATGAGGGATCTCTCGCGGGCGTCTTCAATGCCTCGCGTGCCAGCCTTCGCCACATCCCGAACAGCTGCCGGTGCAGGGTCTCGTTATCCAGTTCGCCTACGCCGCGCCGCGAGAGTATCACGATGTCGACGGCGGGGAGGCGATGCTGCTGGAAGCGGATCGATTCACGCACCAGTCGCTTGACGCGGTTGCGGTCTACGGCACGGCGCATGCTCTTCTTGCTGATGACAAGGCCGATGCGGGGATGGCCCAGATCATTGGGCGAGGCGAGTGCCATCAGCCCCTTGCCATGCACCTTGAAGGTCGCGTTCTCGAAGACCTGGCGGTAGTCCCCGGCCGTCAGCAGGCGCAGACGGCGGGGAAACGACTGACGGGGCACGCAGGATCCGTGATCAGGCGCTCAGGCGCTTGCGACCCTTGGCGCGACGACGCGCCAGGACGGCACGTCCGTTCTTGGTGGCCATACGGGCACGGAAACCGTGCGTACGCTTACGCTTCAGGACGCTGGGCTGAAAGGTGCGTTTCATAACTCGTTATTCCCACGTGGTTTTCTGGACGATTCGTCGTTTGCGAGGCGCCTGGATTCCCGCGGGGAACCCGGACGTATTCGGTTCAAGACCGGAAATTGTAGTGATTTCCCCCGGGCGGTGCAATTTTTCTGTGCGCCGATCAGATCGATTGTGCGGCCGCCGTCGCCAGCGAACGTCCTTCGGGGCCTGGCGATCAGGCTACCGATGTCGCTCGCCAGTCATCCAGGACTTTCATAACAACAGTGTTTATAACCTGTAATACCTTGTTATTAATACTGGGGAGGCGTTCTGTGGATAACTAGCAATAGCCCTTTTGATACAGGGTGATGTGGCTATGTTATTGCTGTGGATAGAGCAGGGATGAACGGTGCGCGATGCTGGGGTATCCTGTGGAAGGAAAGCGAGTTCCTCCACAGCCTCCCGTTGCACACAGTTCGATCCCGCAGTAGTCACCATGCCAGGGACCTGTTTTTCCACAGGCTGTATAGGGGTGGCCGGGGGTGTGGATAACCGTGCGGTGGGGCGATACAATGCCCGGCCGTTTTTCGACAAGGTGGTGAGATCGCGTGTCGCTGGCTCTCTGGCAACAGTGTCTGGATACTCTGCAGGACGAGTTGAGCTCTCAGCAGTTCAACACCTGGATTCGCCCGCTTCAGGCCGAGGAGGGCGAAGGGGGAGAGCTGTGCCTGCTGGCCCCCAACCGCTTCGTCCGTGACTGGGTCAGCGACAAGTTCGCCAAGCGGATCACCGAGCTGCTGCGTGAGCTGTCGCCGGCGAGGCCACCCAAGGTGGTGCTGAGTGTCGGTAGTCGACGTGCCGCCCCTCGCCCCCAGCCACGGGAACTCGGCACACCGGTGTCGGCGACCCCGCGGCGACCGGCGGCCCCGGCGGTGCATACTCCCCCCCGCGGCGCTGCGGCCGACGAGGTCGAGATCGAGGACAGCCGCGAGGAGACGGCGGCTGTCCGGCGCCCCGGTGGTGAGCGCCAGGTCCAGGTGGAGGGCAGCCTCAAGCACACCAGCGGCCTCAATCCCAACTTCACCTTCGAGACCTTTGTGGAGGGCAAGTCGAACCAGCTGGCTCGGGCCGCTTCCCGCCAGGTGTCGGAGAATCCCGGCGGCGCCTA
This sequence comes from Halomonas sp. G15, assembly GCF_021282295.1. Taxonomy (NCBI): domain Bacteria; kingdom Pseudomonadati; phylum Pseudomonadota; class Gammaproteobacteria; order Oceanospirillales; family Halomonadaceae; genus Halomonas; species Halomonas sp. G15. The sequence continues at coordinate 5,772 of NZ_JAJSPA010000031.1, forward strand.
TAACCCGCTGTTCCTGTATGGCGGGGTGGGCCTGGGCAAGACCCACCTGATGCATGCTGTGGGCAATGCCCTGGCCGGGCGCCGCGAGAATGCGCGGGTGGTCTACCTGCACTCCGAGCGTTTCGTGGCCGACATGGTCAAGGCGCTGCAGCTCAACGCCATCAACGACTTCAAGCGCTTCTATCGCAGCGTCGACGCCCTGCTGATCGACGATATCCAGTTCTTCGCCGGCAAGGAGCGCTCCCAGGAGGAGTTCTTCCACACCTTCAATGCCCTGCTCGAGGGCGGTCAGCAGATGATCCTGACCTCCGACCGCTATCCCAAGGAGATCAGCGGCGTGGAGGAGCGCCTCAAGTCGCGCTTCGGCTGGGGCCTGACGGTGGCCATCGAGCCACCGGAGCTCGAGACACGGGTCGCTATCCTGATGAAGAAGGCCGATCAGGCCAAGGTCGACCTGCCCCACGATGCGGCCTTCTTCATCGCTCAGAAGATCCGCTCCAACGTTCGCGAGCTGGAAGGGGCGCTGAAGAAGGTGATCGCCGACTCCCACTTCATGGGCAAGCCGATCACCCAGGACTTCATCCGCGAATCGCTCAAGGACCTGCTGGCCCTCCAGGACAAGCAGGTGGGGGTCGACAATATCCAGCGCACGGTAGCCGAGTACTACAAGATCAAGCTCGCCGACCTGCTCTCCAAGCGCCGCTCGCGCTCGGTGGCTCGCCCTCGTCAGGTCGCCATGGCCCTGGCCAAGGAGCTGACCAACCACAGCCTGCCGGAGATCGGTGATGCCTTCGGCGGGCGTGACCACACCACGGTGCTGCACGCCTGTCGCAAGGTGAAGCAGCTCCAGGAGGAGAGCTCCGATATCCGCGAGGACTACAAGAACCTGCTACGGCTGCTGACCAGCTGAGCGCTCCGCCCTCCGAGACACCGCCGGCTTGTGGTTTAATGGTCGCCATGCCGTTCGGCCGGGCCCCTGCCGGCTGCAACCCTTCAGGACAAGACGTGGAGCCGACATGAAATTTTCCATCTCCCGCGAAGCGCTGCTGCGACCGCTGACGCTGGTGGCCGGCGTGGTGGAGCGCCGTCAGACCCTGCCGGTGCTTTCCAACGTACTGATTCAGGTAGGGCAGGAGGAGGTCGCGCTGACCGGTACCGACCTGGAAGTGGAGCTGATCGGACGTACGGTGGCCACTCGGGTGGATGAGCCGGGCGGCGTTACCGTGCCGGCTCGCAAGTTGATGGATATCTGCAAGTCGTTGCCCGACCAGGCCGAGATCCAGCTCTCCCTGGAGGAGGGCCGCGCGGTGTTGCGCAGCGGGCGTTCGCGCTTCACGCTCTCGACCCTGCCGGTCGCCGAGTTCCCGAGCATCGAGGACAGCCAGGGTAGCACCGAGCTGAGCCTGCCTCGGGGCATGCTCAAGCACCTGATCGACGCCACCTCCTTCGCCATGGCCCAGCAGGACGTGCGCTACTACCTCAACGGCATGCTGCTGGAGATCCGCGACAACCTGATCCGTGCGGTGGCGACCGACGGCCATCGCCTGGCGGTGTGCTCGCGGCCGGCCGAACTGCACGTGGAATCGCCCCACAAGCTTATCGTGCCGCGCAAGGGCATCCTCGAGCTGGTACGACTGCTCGATGACGGCGAGGACCCGGTCAGCCTGACCCTGGGGGCCAGCCATATCCGCGCCCACACCGGCGACTTCACCTTTACCTCCAAGCTGGTCGACGGCAAGTTCCCCGACTACGAGCGGGTGGTCCCCCGCGGTGGCGACAAGGTCTTCATCGCCGAGCGTGCCGAGTTGCGCCAGGTGCTGTCACGCACCGCCATTCTCTCCAACGAGAAGTACCGCGGTGTGCGACTCCACCTCGAGGAGGGCAACCTCAAGGTGATGGCCAACAATCCCGAGCAGGAAGAGGCCGAGGAAAACATCGCCATCGAGTACAGCGGAGATTCCCTGGAGATCGGCTTCAATGTCGGTTACCTGGTCGATGTGCTCAATGCCATCGATGAAGATCGCGTGCAGATGACTCTGGCGGATTCCAACAGCAGTGCGCTGATGGAGGAGCCGGGTGGCGGCGATGCCCTCTACGTCGTCATGCCGATGCGCCTGTGACCCACCCATGGCGGCCCGACCGGGCCGCCACTGCCCCCTGTTGACTCCATGCCACTTGATCATCTCGTCTTCCATGGCCTTCGTAATCTGCAACCTGTTGATTTAAAACCGGGTTTTCAGGTCAACCTGATCGTTGGCGAGAATGGCAGTGGCAAGACCAGCCTGCTGGAAGGCATCCATATCCTCGGCATGGGGCGCTCCTTTCGCACTCGCAACATGCGCCATGTCATCGCCCACGATGGCGATGAGCTGATGGCCCATGGTCGACTGGCCGGGGTGCCACCGGTGCCGTTCGGCGTGCGCCGTCGCCGCAGCGAGGATGAGTTGGAGATTCGCCTCTCCGGGGAGCGCGTTGGCCGTCTGTCGCGGTTAGTGGAGACGCTACCCCTGCAGCTGATCAATCCTGATGCCTTCCGGCTTCTAGAGGGCTCCCCGGCCGGGCGACGTGAATTCATGGACTGGGGAGTGTTTCACGTGAAACACGACTTCCTGGAGGCCTGGCAACGGGCCCGTCGCGCGCTGAAACATCGGAACGCCCTGCTGAGGCATGGTAGAATGGACTCTGATTCCATGACAGCCTGGGAGCGAGAGCTGGTGGACTGGAGCGAGCGAATCGATGCCATGCGCGCCGCCTGGTTCACGGCCTTTCTGCCGGTCTTCGAAGAGACCCTCAATGGACTGCTGCCGCTGAAGGATCTTCAGTTGCGCTACTCCCGTGGCTGGGATCGACGGAGAGAGCTGGGTGACCTGCTGCGGCAGGGACGCGACGTCGATCGCCAGATGGGGTTCACCCAGCAGGGCCCACAGCGGGCAGACTTGGCCATTCGCCTCGGCAAGCGCCCCGCCATCGAGGTGCTGTCCCGTGGCCAGCAGAAGCTGGTGGTCAGTGCCCTGAAGCTGGCTCAGGGGCGGCTCCTGGAGGCCAGTACGGGACGCCGCTGCGTCTACCTGATTGACGACCTTCCGGCGGAACTGGACGGCTCGCATCGACGACTGTTCTGCCGCTGGCTGGAAAACATGCGCTGCCAGGTGTTCATCACCACCATCGACCACGATGCCCTGGCGGATCTGTGGCAGGCCGAAACCCCGGTCGAGATGTTTCACGTGAAACGCTCGGCGTCCGGAAGCGGCAAGTTGCTGCCACTGGAACGACAGATTTCATGACGGAGCAGTGTCAATGAGCGAACAGGCCTACGACTCAACGAGCATCAAGGTACTCAAGGGGCTGGATGCCGTACGCAAGCGTCCCGGCATGTATATCGGGGATACCGATGACGGCACCGGGCTCCACCACATGGTGTTCGAGCTGGTGGATAACTCCATCGACGAGGCGCTGGCCGGGTACTGCAGCGAGATACGTGTCATCATCCATCCCGACGAATCGGTGACGGTAAGCGACAACGGCCGCGGGATTCCGACGGATATCCATGAGGAGGAGGGCGTTTCCGCAGCCGAAGTGATCATGACGGTGCTCCACGCCGGCGGCAAGTTCGACGACAACTCCTACAAGGTCTCCGGTGGTCTGCATGGCGTCGGTGTCTCGGTGGTCAACGCGCTCTCCGAGGAGCTTCGCCTGACGGTGTGGCGTGCCGGTGACGTGTACGAGCAACTCTATCGCCACGGGGTGCCCCAGGCGCCGCTGTCGGTGGTGGGCAAGACCGAAAAGTCCGGTACCCGGGTGCACTTCCGCCCCTCGCCAGAGACCTTCGGCAATATCGAATTCCACTTCGATATCCTGGCCAAGCGCCTGCGGGAGCTCTCCTTCCTCAACTCCGGCGTGGCGATTCGCCTGATCGACGAGCGCTCCGGCAAGGAGGAGCTGTTCCACTACGAGGGCGGCCTCAAGGCCTTCGTCGACCACCTCAACACGAACAAGACGGTGCTCAACCCCGTCTTCCATTTCAACGCCGAGCGCGAGGATGGTGTCGGGGTGGAAGTGGCGATGCAGTGGAGCGACTCCTTCAACGAGAATATCTTCTGCTACACCAACAACATTCCGCAGCGGGATGGTGGTGCCCACCTGGCGGGTTTCCGGGCTGCGCTGACCCGTACCCTCAATGGGTACATCGAGTCGGAGGGGCTGCTGAAGAAGTCGAAGATCAACACCGCCGGCGACGACGCCAGGGAAGGGTTGACGGCGATCATCTCGGTGAAGGTGCCGGATCCCAAGTTCTCCTCTCAGACCAAGGACAAGCTGGTATCCTCCGAGGTGAAGACCGCGGTCGAGCAGGAGATGGCGCGTCTGTTCGGCGAGTACCTGATCGAGAAGCCCAACGAAGCCAAGGCGATCGTCAACAAGATGCTCGATGCCGCCCGTGCCCGTGAAGCCGCGCGCAAGGCCCGCGACATGACGCGCCGCAAGGGGGCGCTTGATATCGCCGGGCTCCCGGGCAAGTTGGCCGATTGCCAGGAAAAGGACCCCAGCCTCTCCGAGCTGTTCCTGGTGGAGGGTGACTCCGCAGGTGGCAGCGCCAAGCAGGGCCGTGATCGTCGCACCCAGGCGATCCTGCCCCTCAAGGGCAAGATCCTCAACGTCGAGAAGGCCCGCTTCGACAAGATGCTCTCCTCGGCGGAGGTCGGCACCCTGATCACTGCCCTGGGCTGCGGCATCGGCCGTGAGGAATTCAACCCCGACAAGTTGCGCTACCACTCGATCATCATCATGACCGATGCCGACGTGGATGGTTCGCATATCCGCACCCTGCTGCTGACCTTCTTCTTCCGTCAGATGTCCCAGCTGATCGAGCGTGGCCATGTGTTCATCGCCCAGCCTCCGCTCTACAAGGTGAAGCGCGGCAAGCAGGAGCTCTATCTCAAGGATGAGCAGGCGATGACCGACTATCTCACCACCACGGCTCTGGATGGTGCTCGCCTCTACGTCAATGCCGATGCCCCGGGCATCGGCGGTGCCCAGCTGGAAGCCCTGGTCAACCAGTATCGTGATGTCATGCGACGCATCGATCGGTTGTCTCGGGTCTATCCCAATGAGGTGCTGCGCAAGATCGTGCATGCCGCGGCGCTCGATGGCGAGGCGAGCCTGCGTGACAAGGTCACCATGCAGAATTGGATCGAGGAGCTGCAGCAGGAGATGGACGCGCTGCTCGCCTACGAAGGCGGACCGCGCTACACCTTCCGCCTCGAGGAGGACAGCGAGCGCGGCTTCTTCCTCCCCGCGGTGACCCTGGCCGCGCATGGCGTGAGCACCGACTATGTCTGGGGTGTCGACTTCTTCACCAGCGCCGATTATCGCGCCATGACCGGCCTGGGGGAGACCCTGGACGGGCTGCTGGAAGAGGGCGCCTACGTGGCCCGCGGTGAGCGCCAGCGCAGCGTGACGAGCTTCTATAACGCCCTCGAGTGGCTGATGAACGAGGCGCAGCGCGGCCTCTCGATCCAGCGCTACAAGGGGCTGGGCGAGATGAATCCCGAGCAGCTCTGGGAGACCACCATGAACCCCGAGACGCGGCGCATGCTGCGTGTCTCCATCGAGGATGCCGTGGGTGCCGACATGATGTTCAACACCCTGATGGGCGACGAAGTGGAGCCGCGGCGCGACTTTATCGAGCGCTTTGCACTGGTGGCCAACCTCGACGTCTGATGTCGTGTTTCACGTGAAACATTCTTGAGCGCCAAGTGCCAAGTAAAACCCCGCAAAGCGAACAAGCTTGCGGGGTTTTTGCTTCATCGGGAAAGGCAATGACATGGATAAGTTCATGCCGATGCATGCATTCCCAGTTTTAATTTCCAGCTTTGAGCTGCTGCCTAGCCATTAACCAGTCGGCGAACTCGGTCAGGTCCTCGAAGACGCGGGTCTCGCTATCTGTCGCCACCAGTTCCGGATGCTTGGCGAGCGTCCTTTTCCCCTTGCCACTGCGTACCAGCACCGGATGGCAGCCCATGGCATCCCCCGCCTGCAGGTCACGAAGGCTATCACCCACCATCCAGCTGCCGGACAGGGTAGCCAGCCCCAGTGCATCACGCACCTGCTCCAGCAGCCCGGGAAGTGGCTTGCGGCAACTACAGCCGTCGTCAGGGCCGTGCGGGCACCAGGCGATATGGCTGATCTCGCCACCCGCCTCGTTGACCAGCCGGCATAGTTCGGCATGCATCTCAGCCAGCGTGGCCTCGGTGTAGTAGCCGCGAAAAATTCCCGACTGGTTGGTCGCTACTGCCACTGTCCAGCCGGCCTGGCTCAACCGGGCGATGGCGTCGATGGCGCCGGGGTAGGGGATCCACTCCGCCAGGGACTTCACATAGTCGTCGGAGTCCTGGTTGATCACGCCGTCGCGGTCGAGGATCACCAGGCGGTCGGGGGAGGTCATGGGGTTCGGTTCCTTGTTGCAAGTGATTGCTTGAGCGCAGTGTTTCACGTGGAACATTGGCTGCCAAGGAGCAAGGAGCAGAGTATGGAGTGCTGGTCTCTTTTGTCTGCTTAGAATCGGTTGGGCTTGGGGCTGGTGATGTTCCACGTGAAACATCGGCAGGCAATGGCTGTTTGTCTCAGGCCGTCGGCATGTTTCATGTGAAACGCCATCACCAGGCATGAAAAAGGCCGGCAGCATGTGCTGCCGGCCTTGGCCTCGGTGATATTGCCCAGTGACTTCTACTGTTGAAGCTGGGCGATATCGGCCACCTCCAGGAACAACCCACGCAGGTCGGCCAGCAGGGCGAGGCGGTTGCTGCGCACGTCCTGGTCTTCGGTCATGACCATGACTTGGTCGAAGAAGGCGTCTACCGGCTCACGCAGGCCAGCCAGGGCGTCCAGCGCTTCCTGGTAGCGAGCCTCACCGAGCAGCGGCGTAACACTGCTGCGCAGGCTGTTGACCGCGTCATGCAGTGACGTCTCGGCAGCATCCTGGAGGAGGGAGGCATCCACGGCGCTGCCCACCTCATCTGCCTGCTTGGCGAGGATGTTGGAGACACGCTTGTTGGCGGCGGCGAGGGCAGCCGCCTCCTCACGACCGGTGAAGGCCTGTACCGCGCGCAGGCGGCGGGAGAAGTCCAGCGGGCGCGTTACCGGGCGAGCGCGCACCGCCAGGTAGGCCTCGGTAGAGATCCCCTCGTCATGCCCCCAGGCGCGGAAGCGGTCGAGCATGTAGTCCAGCACCTCATCCACCAGCTTCTCGGCGTAGGGAAGCTCCTGGTGCTGAGCCGCGGCCAGGTCGAGCAATTCACGCAGGTCGAGGTCGAGCTCACCCTTGATAAGGATGTTGAGCACACCGATGGCGGCACGCCGCAGTGCGAAGGGGTCCTTGGTGCCGGTGGGGCGGGCGCCGATACCGAAGATCCCGGTCAGGGTGTCGAGGCGGTCGGCCAGGGCCAGCGCCTGGCCGGTACGGCTCTGCGGAATGGCATCGCTGGCGAAGCGCGGCAGGTACTGCTCCTCCATGGCCTGGGCGACCTCGGCGGGCTCGCCATCCTGGGTGGCATAGTAGCGCCCCATGGTGCCCTGCAGCTCGGGGAACTCGAGCACCATCTCGGTGACCAGGTCGCACTTCGCCAGTTCGGCGGCGCGGCGTGCATGGCTGGCCTCGCCGCCGATCTGGCCGGCGATGAAGGCAGCTACCGCGGCGCTGCGGTGTGCCTTGTCAGCGAGGGTGCCAAGCTGCTTCTGGAAGACCACACCGGCGAGCTCAGCGGTGCGCGAGGCCAGGCTGCGCTTGCGATCGGTGTCGTAGAAGAAGACGGCATCGGCCAGGCGCGGACGGATCACCTTCTCGTTGCCTTCGATGACCCGCGAAGGGTCGCTGCTGTCGATGTTGGAGATGGTGATGAACAGCGGCTTGAGGCGGCCCTGGTCGTCGAGCAGGTGGAAGTACTTCTGGTTCGCCTTCATCGAGGAGATCAGGCACTCGGCGGGCACCTCGAGGAAGCGTTCATCGAAGCTGCCGGTGAGTGCCACGGGCCACTCGACCAGACCGCTGACCTCGACCAGCAGAGTCTCGTCGATCACCGCGCTGGCTTCCTGGACCTCGGCCTCGGAGAGCACCTGTTCGCGGATGCGCTCGCGGCGCACCTCGCGGTCGGCCAGCACCCAGGCCTGCTCCAGGCTGGCGAGGTAGTCGTCGGCATGCGCCAGCTCGATGGCCTCGGGAGCATGGAAACGATGGCCGTAGGTGGTGCGACTGGCCGCGAGGCCCAGCGCCTCGGCATCGATGACCTGGTTGCCGTAGAGCACGACCAGCCAGTGTACCGGGCGGGAAAACTCCACCCGCGAGGCGCCCCAGCGCATGTTCTTGGGAACCGGCAGGGAATCGATGGCCTTCTGCAGGATGGCTGGCAGCAGGGCGGCGATGCTCTCGCCCTTCTGCTGTTCACGGTAACCGAGCCAGGTGCCCTTGTCGGTTTCCAGGTGGATCAGCTGGTCCACACCGACGCCGCAGGAGCGGGCGAAGCCCTCGGCGGCCTTGGTGGGCTGGCCATCCTTGAAGGCGGCCGCCAGTGCCGGGCCACGCTTCTCCACCTCGCGATCGGGCTGCTTGTCGGCCAGCGCCTCGATGCGCACCGCCAGTCGGCGGGGGGTGGCGTAGGCATACACCTCGCCATGGGCGACATCGGCGTCACGCAGGCCGCGATGCAGGCCCTCGGCCAGGGCGTCGGAGAGGGTGTCGATGGCGTTCGGGGGGAGTTCCTCGACGCCCAGTTCAACCAGTAGGGTGTTGGCAGCCATGCTCAAGTGTCTCCCTGTTCAAGCAGTTCGCGGCGCAGCGCCTCGGGAGCCAGCGGGAAGCCGGCGGCCTTGCGCGACTCGAAATAGGCGTGGGCCACGTCACGCGCCATGGTGCGTACGCGCAGGATGTAGCGCTGGCGTTCGGTCACCGAGATGGCGTGACGGGCGTCGAGCAGGTTGAAGGTGTGGGAGGCCTTGAGTACCTGTTCATAGGCGGGCAGCGGCAGGTTGGCCTCGAGCAGGCGAGAGCAGTCGCGCTCCTGCTGGTCGAAGGCACCGAACAGGAAGTCGACGTCGGCGTGCTCGAAGTTGTAGGCGGACTGCTCACGCTCATTCTGCAGGTAGACGTCACCGTAGGTGACCCGGGAACCATCCGGGGCAATGGTCCATACCAGGTCGTAGACGCTGTCCACGTCCTGCAGGTACATGGCGATCCGCTCGAGGCCATAGGTCAGCTCGCCGGTCACGGGATAGCACTCGATGCCACCGGCCTGCTGGAAGTAGGTGAACTGGGTCACCTCCATGCCGTTGAGCCAGACTTCCCAGCCCAGCCCCCAGGCGCCCAGGGTAGGAGACTCCCAGTTGTCCTCGACGAAACGGATGTCATGGACAAGCGGGTCGAGGCCCAGGCGCTTGAGGGAGCCGAGGTAGAGCTCCTGGAACTCGGCGGGGGAGGGTTTCATCACCACCTGGAACTGGTAGTAGTGCTGCAGGCGGTTGGGGTTCTCTCCATAGCGGCCGTCGGTAGGGCGACGCGAGGGCTGCACGTAGGCGGCGTTCCAGGTCTCGGGGCCGATGGAGCGCAGGAAGGTCGACGGATGGAAGGTGCCGGCACCGACCTCCATGTCCAGCGGCTGCATCACCACGCAGCCCTGTTCGGCCCAGTACTGCTGGAGGGCCAGGATCAACCCCTGAAAGGTCGAGACGTCTGCCGCCGACCCGGGGGCCGAGGTCGACGTAGGTGTCGAGAGTGTCATTGGGAAAAGCACCGTTGGCCATGAATTCACAGGGCGTCAAGTATACAATCACCGGAAGATCGGTTATAGGCGCACGCCCCGAGACAGAGGATTCTCTCCATGATCGTAGTGACAGGCGGGGCCGGCTTCATCGGCTCGAATTTGGTCAAGGCACTCAATCAGCGCGGCCACCAGGACGTGATGGTGGTCGACGACCTGCGCGACGGAACCAAGTTCGTCAACCTGGCCGACTGTACCCTCGGCGACTACCTGGACAAGGACGACTTCCGCCGCCGGGTGGAGGCCGAGCTGCGCGGCGAGCACTCGCAGTTGCCGAAGATCGAGGCGATCTTCCATGAGGGTGCCTGCTCGGATACCACCGAGTGGGATGGCCGCTTCATGCTCGACAACAACTTCGAGTACTCCAAGGTGCTGCTGCACTTCTGCCAGCAGCGAGGCATCCCCTTCCTCTACGCCTCCTCGGCGGCCACCTATGGCGGCAGCGAGGTGTTCATGGAGGCCCCGGAACACGAGAAGCCGCTCAACGTCTACGGCTACTCCAAGCTGCTGTTCGACCAGTACGTGCGTGCCCATCACGATTCCTTCCGCAGCCAGGTGGTGGGCTTCCGCTACTTCAACGTCTACGGCCCGCGGGAGCAGCACAAGGGCAAGATGGCCAGCGTGGCGTTCCATCACCATACCCAGATCAGCGCCGGCCAGGACGTCAAGCTGTTCGGTGCCTGGGACGGTTATGAGGCGGGCATGCAGAGCCGCGACTTCGTCTATGTGGGCGACGTGGTGGACGTGAACCTCTGGTTCCTCGACAACCCCGAGGAGTCAGGCATCTTCAACCTGGGCAGCGGGCGCGCCGAGCCCTTCAAGGCGATCGGTGACGCGGTGATCGATTACTACGGCCGAGGGGCCATCGAGTACATCGATTTTCCCGAGGAACTGAAGGGGCGCTACCAGAGCTATACCCGGGCCGATATCTCGCGGCTGCGCGAGGCCGGCTACGACCGCGAATTCCGCACCGTGGCAGAGGGGGTGCGCGAATACCTGGAGTGGCTGAATGGTTGAATCGGCCCCGCAGGGCGAGGCGGGCGGCGAGCGCATCCTGGTGGTCGGCCCCTCCTGGGTCGGCGACATGGTGATGGCCCAGAGCCTGTTGATGACGCTACGCGCTCGCCATCCCGGCGGTACCCTCGCGGTGATGGCGCCGGGCTGGTCGTTGCCGATCCTTGAGCGCATGCCCGAGGTGGATGAGGCGATCGCCCTGGATGTGGCCCACGGCCAGTTCGGCTGGTCCGTGCGCCGCGAGGCGGCGCGTGGGCTGCGCGGTCGCTTCGACCGGGCCATCGTGTTGCCGCGCTCCTGGAAGTCGGCCCTGGTGCCCTTCCTGGCGGGAATTCCTCATCGCGTCGGCTTTCACGGTGAGCAGCGCTTTGGGCTGCTCAACGAGCGTCGCCGTCTCGACAAGCGCGTGCTCGACCAGACGGTGAAGCGATTCGTCTCGTTGGGACTGTCCGCCGATGAGGCGGCCACGGGCAGCTTCGCGATACCCCAGCCAAGGCTGGAGGTGGATGCGGCCAACCAGGCCGACCTGCGCGAGCGACTGGGGCTTTCCTCGGGTCCGGCCATCGGCATGATGCCCGGGGCCGAGTACGGCCCCGCCAAGCAGTGGCCGCTGGGGCACTTCCGCGCCCTGGCCGAGAGTCTGGTGACAGCTGGGTTCGAGGTGCGTGTGCTGGGTGGACCCAAGGATGTCGAGGCGGGAGAGGCGATAGCCGAGGGCCTGGCGGGCGCGCATAACCTGTGCGGCAGGACGCGGCTGGCCGATGCCGTGGACCTGCTGGCTGACTGCGAGCAGGTGGTCACCAACGACTCGGGCCTGATGCACGTGGCGGCGGCGGTGGGGACTCGAGTGCAGGCACTCTACGGCTCCTCCTCGCCGGCCTACACGCCGCCGCTGACCGACAACGCCGAGATCCACTATCTGGCCGTGGAGTGTTCACCCTGCTTCGCGCGCGTCTGCCCACTCGGGCATACCCGCTGCCTGGTGGAAATGGCTCCCGAACGCCTGCTCCAGGCCATTCGCTCGGGGCGTGCGACCATCGCCAAGGCCTAGGCCGACTACTGCATGATCGGGGTCGCCTCGTCGGCCCCATCCTCGGGTGCCTCCAGGACCTGCCGGGGGGTAGCCTGCCCGCTCTCCTGCTGTCTGCCATCGGGTATCAGGCCCTCCCACAGGCGCTGCTGCAGGGCCGTCTCCTCGTGCATGCGCGCCGCCAGATCGGCCAGGCCATGCTGTTCCACCAGAGTCGGCTGCTCGGCGAGCAGCGACACGCCCAGCCCCGCACGGTGGCGGTCGATGGTGAAGCCCATCGCCTCCAGGATGGTGGGAAAGAGGTCGGTGGTAGCGGCCTGACGCTGGGTGCGTGCCCCGGCCTCGATCCCCTTCCCCAGCAGCATGAAGGTGTTGTCGCGTTCACCGGCGATCAGTTGCTCCCAGGCCGATACGCGCATCGTCAGGTGGTCGCTGGCGATCACGACCAACGTATTCTCGAGCAGCCCCTCCTCTTCCAGGCGGTCGATCAGGTCGAAGGTGAGCCAGGCCGAGCACTCCACCGAATAGAGGATATCCTCGCCGTCGAATTCGCCCTGGCGCGCCTCGCAGGCCCGGGCCGGATAGCCGCTGGGCGCGTGGCCGGTGAGGCTCAGATTGACGACTCCCCAGGGGCCCGCATCTTCGTTGTCCAGACGGCGGATCTCCTCGACGGTGAAGTCGTAGAGGCTATCGTCGAAGAGCCCCCAGTCGTTGACGTAGTCGCTGTCCTCGAGGCGTGGCTCGAGTTCGGCGCGGCCCATGACCCTGTCGAAACCGTGGTCCCGGTAGAAGATTCCCTTGCCGGCAAATTCGGTGCTGGCCCCGCCCAGGAAACTGAGCCGGTAGCCCTGTTCATCCAGCACATCGCCGAGGCAGCGAATCCCGGGCACCACGCGTCCCAGCGGCTCGAACTGGTTGTCGTGGAGAAGCCCCGCCGGCATCAGCGGGGTGCCGCACTGACTGGCGATCATGCCGGCCATGGTCCAGCCGGTGTTCTCCAACTGGCGGACGCCTTCGAAGACATGGCCGCGTCGGCCCAGGGCGTCGAGGGAGGCATAGGCATCGCCGAAGCGCTCGCGGTCGGCATAGGTGTGCTCGATGCTCTCCAGATAGAGCACCAGCAGGTTGGGTGGATCATCCGGCGCCTGCTCGATCGTGGGCGTCACGAAGCGCCTGTCCAGCCAGGCGCCATCGTCGGTGACGATGGCCGCACTGCGCTGCCCCATGCTGTAGAACAGCGGGTTGCTGGCCACCAGCACCAGCGCCAGCAGCCGGTCGGCGAGCCGCCAGCGGTGGTCGTGGCCCGCCAGCCAGGTGAAGGCGGTCAGCAGTGCCAGCATTGCCAGGGTGTAGAGAGCCGCCGCCAGCAGGCGGCCGCTGCCGCCATGGTCGGAGATGCCGGCCTGAAGGTGGAAGAAGATCGCCCCGATCTCGACGATGCCGAAGCTCTCGGCCAGATAGACGTAGACGCCCCACAGGCAGAGTGGCACCAGCGACCAGGGCCAGACCCTGACTGGTGGCCTGGGGCTCGCCGGCTCGCCCCAGCGCAGCAGCCAGCCCAGGCCGAGCCAGGCGCCGGCGATGGGCACCAGGCTCCATACTGGCAGCACCGCCACGGTGACGATGGCGTAGCCAAGGCAGAGCCCGATCACGAGCAGGGCCCACCAGCGGGGATGTTTGAGCCAATCTAGGTTTGAGTGAAGCTTCATGAATGTTTGCGATAAGGTAAGAGGGGGAGGCCATCAAAGCAGCATACTGATGGCTCTCAGGGTGTGGCCTGGGTAGTGCATAGGCCTGCATGGATTTCCAGAATACGCCATTGGCGACGGAGAAGGCGATTGCCAAGCCACGAGCCGTGTTGGCTCTGGGGTGCATTTGGGATCATCGGAGTTTTCATGTGATATCTGTCGGTAGTGGCGCAGTTCCGCCAGCGTGTGCGGAACCGTTAGTAGTAGGCACCTCGTCCAATGGGCCTGGCTTCCTTCAGCACGTAGTATTCACGTTGGTCTGCGAAGATCTAAAAAATGCATGTTAGCGGATTGGTGGAAGAATATCAGCTCCCACTTAGGAGATTCAATATAGAGTTTAATTCGTCTATCGAGTAAAATATTGAAAATATATCATTGAACGATAGACGCTTACTGACAAGTTAGTAAGTGAAAGGTAAATCAGTGCATGTAATGGTGACGCAGGGCATGGGGATGCGCCCGGGGCAACTCCACGGCGGAAGCGTGCTATTTTTCTGTACTTCGGATAATTTAATTATTAGTCAATATGTAAAAGATGTTAAAAAGCAAATAAAATAATAACTAATTGGTTCCGAAAGGTTTTGAATGGTTTGTTAAGGGAAGGGAAACCTCAAGTGTAGTATAAACCAGCGCTTATTAGTATTAAGAATAATTTATATTGGATGGATGTTAGAGGGCATACGCTCATGCAAGAAGAGTGATAAACTATATGCAATTGATTAAGCTATAAAGAGATTAATAGAGCAGAGTTTTGTTTTTTCTTAGGAAAAGGTACTTCTAAATGTTTTTCAATAAGATTCAAAAAAGAGATATTAATAAGATAAGGTCTCTCGTTGAGAGAGAGGTAGCTAAAAGGCAGTATCAGGCTGATGCGATGAGTTTAAAAAACATAACTCAGGAAGAAAGTATTGTTAAAGGAGAATTGGTGTTAAGCCTGACTACGTACTCAAAAAGAATACATGATGTTTATTTAGTTCTCGAGTCCATTGCCCAACAAACGGTTTTGCCTAATAGAGTTGTTCTATGGCTTGCAGAAGATGAGTTTGATTTAGATGATTTGCCAGTCTCAATAAAATCACGGATAAGCTTTGGGCTTGAAGTAAGGTTTTGTGAAGATATTAAGAGCTATAAGAAGATAATTCCAGCTATTGGAAACTTTCCGGAGAGCGTAATAATAACATTAGATGATGATGTGTTATATCCTAGAGATACAATCGAAATTTTACTAAAAAATCATAAAAAAAATCCTAATGCTATAATAGGGAATAGAGCGCATGAAATCACTTATAGGAAAGGTAAAATAAGACCGTATAGGAAGTGGAAAAAAGAAACTAAAAATAATAATGAAAATATATTTCTGACAGGTTGTGGGGCAATATTATATCCATCAGGTTCTCTCCATAAAGATGTTATAAAAAAAGAAATATTTACGAATATATGTCCTTATGCTGATGATGTATGGTTGTTCTTCATGGCAAAAATGAATGGCACCGAGATTATAAATGCCCAAGGAAGAGACTTTAGAGATTTCATCGAGATATCAAATAACTATTCCGTGGGTTTAAATAAGTTAAATGTAGACAGAGGGTATAACGATAAGCAAATAGCCAATGTGATTAGCTACTATGGCCTTAGTGCAGAAGGAGGTTTTGGTGTTTAATAAGTTTATTAGAGGTAATTTTTTCGAAAAGAAGTTTTTTAATTTAAGAAAGAAATCACGCTTCTTGGAGATGAGGTATAGAACTGTTCATGGAATAAGTAAAGGCTTTGAGGAAGAAGAGGTAAATGGAAATGCAAAAACTTCATTAAGAATTTTAAAAGATGCATGTTCGTCTATGCATGTGGGAAAATGTTATGATGCTAATGTTATATGGATTTATTGGGATTCTGAATTAGCTGTTGCGCCTGAAGTAGTTAGGTTAAGTTATGCTTCATGGAAAAAGTTGAATCCAGATTATGAAGTAATTTATTTAAATGATAAAAATA
The DNA here is from genome assembly GCF_021282295.1 of Halomonas sp. G15. NCBI lineage: Bacteria > Pseudomonadati > Pseudomonadota > Gammaproteobacteria > Oceanospirillales > Halomonadaceae > Halomonas > Halomonas sp. G15. The sequence continues at coordinate 21,356 of NZ_JAJSPA010000031.1, forward strand.
TCGAAGGTAAGTTGGGTTTTGATTTTAATGCTATATTTGACATGTGTAATGTAAGACTGACAAAGGCTAATAAAGCGGATTTGTTAAGAGTATATTTGCTAACTAGTTTTGGAGGTATTTGGGCTGATGCGACCACATTTTGTCTAAAGTCGCTTAGTAGTTGGCTTCCAAGTATTAAGCGCCAAACAGATTTTTTTATGTTTAGGCAAGAAGTGGTAAAAAGCCGACCTCTTGAGGTTTGGTTTATTTATGCGAAAAAAAGATCGCCTGTAATTTCGGAAGCTTTTCGTCTTTATTTAGAGCATTTGATAAAAAACAGAAAGAACACAATTTATGTTTCTAACAGCAGGAAGATGATGCGTAAGCTGGGTTACGAAAAGACGCATCCAAATAGGATGTATGCAAAAGTTGTATATGACGCAGAGAGATTTGGTTTTATGCCATATTTTACCCTGTCTTACCTTTTAAATGAAAGCATGAGTATGCATCTTAGCTCCTGTGAGGAGAAGGTTTTTTTCAAGTTGCCTAATTTTTTTTGCAATAATATGGACTCGATGGATGTTTTTTTGAATTCGTATGTTTCAAAGCAGACTTACAAAGGTGAATACCAAAAGAGTGATTTATATTTAGAGCGTAAAAAATATTTAACATCTGTTTTAATAGGAAAAAATCTCCTCCATAACTTTACCTGATTACTCATGTTGATCAGCCACCATCCCGTCAGTCTCCCCTAAGACGTCACTGATGTTATGTCCAGTAGAGGAGGTATGGCACGCCATCCGATCCAGTTCCAGCCCGGCCTGTCGTTGCAGGCGTTTCTCGCGCAGTATGGCACGGAAGCGTAATGCCAGGCCGCCCTCCCTGTTCCAGCATCGCTGGACCAAGGGGTTCGTGTGCCCCGACTATGGCAGCACCACGTGCTGCCGGCTGTCGCGGGGGCTCTAGCAGTGCCATCGCGCTCCACAAACCCCACCTGTTGCGGCCTGAGTCAGACCGGTAGAGTCTCTTTTCAGGGCTCTTCGTCGTTGGGTGTGGAATTCGCCCCCTGAGCTGGGCCAGGATATGGCCTCCACGACGACAGGATGCATGGCATGGACGGCACCCAGATTCTGACCCTCGGCCTGGGCCTGCAAGCGCCCTGGATCCTCAAGGAGCAGCATCTGGATACCTCCGTATCGCCCCACCGATTGGATCTCTTCGTCGAAGCCGAACGAGGCAACCTCTATCCATGCCCTGAATGCGGCAAGGCCTGTCCGGTTCACGATTTCGCCGATAAGACCTGGCGACACCTGAACTTCTTCCATCATCACTGCTACCTGCATGCCCGCGTGCCTCGCACCTAGTGTCCCGAGCATGGCATCAAGCGCATCGAGGTGCCCTGGGCACGGTCGACGAGCAGTGACTTCACACTACTATTCGAGCAAACTGCCATGTCCTTGGTCAAGGAGATGACGGTACTGGCCGTCTCCCGGCAGCTGGAGATCTCCCTCACACGGCTATGCCGCATCGTGTACCACTACGTCGGCTGGATGCTGGGGAACTGGATACTGGATCTGAGCAATGAGGCCACCGTCGGCGTCGACAAAACCGCCTCTCGGTGCGGTCAGCGGTACGTGACGGTATTCCTCCACATGCAGCGCAAGCAGGAGCCGGTGATCTTCGCCGTCCCAGGTCACGGTAAGAATGCGGCGGTCTCGGAGACGCTGGAGCGGCACGCCGAGGCGGTGGTCAGGCGGTGGATCACGGTACTGACGAACGTACGGCTGGAAGGGATGACCGGCCTGTTCGGTCAGGCCAAAACCACGTGAAGTGACGAAGAGCCCGAGATAAGCGATAATGTCGCTGCTCTTTGGTCGCATAGATACTGAGGTGTCATTACTCAAAGTCGTCGGTGGGTGAGAATTTAATTATTAGAGTTCATTTTTCTCAGGTGTTCTTAACCCGTAGAAAAGGTACTCCTTGGGAATGTTGCTTAACGTAGGCTAGTTATAATGAATGGCTTTTTAATTTTGGGTGGTAGGCTGTATGTTGAGTAATTTTCGCCCAGCAGGCTGGGAGATTCCTAAAGTATGGTGGTATATTGGTATTGTCTCAATGGGGGTGAGTGCATTACTTCGCTTGCCGGTGCCAGAGATAGGTGAGTTCAGTGGTATCTTATTGACTTTCGTTGGGTTGGTTACGCTTTTAGTATACGGGAAAGAATTTCGGCGAAGTGCACCGCTATGGCTTTTATGGGTGGCGTTAGTTGTGCAGCTAATCACTTGGCTGTTAGGTTATTTCCACCATCCAGAATGGTTGCCAGACTATCCTAAATTGACTCGACTGGCCAAGAGTTTTGTGTTTATTGCTGTTGCATGGTGGTTGGGAGGAAGTACACGCGCCACACTTTTAATTTGGGGGCTTGCACTGGCTGGTGTTTTGATAGCCACATTGTTACCGAGTGCAATTAATGATTGGCGGCTTGGACTGCTAGGGCGTCGTGTTGATTTTAATATTCATAATGCCCAGCATATCAGCATGTTTTTGGGGGCAGGACTGATAGGTTTGCTGTCCTTCAGTCAGCTATGCTTGAAAGCAGGAAAATGGAGTTGGTTGCGTCGAGCTGGGTGGGGGGTTGGAGTTCTCCTCTGCTTGGCGGGTGTGATTTTTACACAAACCCGAGCCAGCTGGTTGGCATTGGCAATCGTGCTCCCTTTAATGGGACTGGTATGGGCTGTCTGGAAATTAAAAGCAGGACCTGAAGTAAGAATAAGCCGAGCGTTCATTGTGACGGGCCTGATTGGGACCATGCTGGGAATGGGAGTGCTGTTTACATTTCATGATACCATATCCAAACGACTGATCCATGAAAGTGGAGTTGTAACCCAGTTGCTAGAAGGTGATATCGATGATATGCCTTTAACTAGCGTTGGAGTTCGAGTGGTTTCTTGGCAAGCATCATTAAGCTGGATTGCTGAGCGCCCTGTGGTGGGCTGGGGAGACGATGCAGGCTCGCTCGTGATGCGACAAACGGAAGGGTTTCCTCCGAAATTAAAAGCATTTGGCCATTTACACAACAGCTTCCTGGAGCTGTTGGTTTCATATGGCTTGCTGGGCTTGGCGGTTTTTGTTGCTTTGGGCTGGTGGGTCGCACGTGGCACCTGGCGGGCATGGCGGAATGGCTACATGCCGGGTAATATGGCCCTGTTTGGTTATTCTTTCTTTATATTCTGGTTGGTTGTTAATAGCTTTGAGTCATTCATTTTCTACTGGACGGGCATTCATCTTTTCAGTCTCGTTATGGGCGGGCTGGTTACCCATATCTGGTTGTCTGAACAGGCGGGAAACCGTAAAGAAAATAGTTCGTGATAGTGTTGTCGCCACTGTCGCATTGTTATTAGGCTCTTCGTCGTTGGGTGTGGAGTTCTTCTCTGAGCCGGGGTGTTGGCAGTGAATTTACGAATTAGAGCGAGTGGTTAGGAATGTAGCGCCGCTGCTAACGTTAGAGAGACTACTGTGGGTAGCTGATACCGTATTGCAGCTGCCGATGATGAAGTCCACCGACTGCTTGATGGCCATGGAACTGGTCGCGTGGTTAATTTATAATTGTTAATTAAAATGATTGATGTGTGTATGATAGGTAGCGGACAAAAACCATTAGAGCGATAAGGTTTTCCCGTTGTGGATGATAAAATTTGGCAATGTAGCGGTTAGCATTGTGGATAATATCTTGGGCCTCTTTGGGATGTGATAGAAAATATTCTATTTTTTCGTCCAGGTCAGAAAAGTCATCGCTGACCTCCACGTAATGATGTCCTGGAGTAAGGGTGCCTTCCATGAACCAGGTTTCATAAATCGGTCGCTTCATGAAGCAAAGAGAGTTAGACGCCATGATCCACTTCAGATTGGTGGCGACGTCGTTTCCTTCAATGCTGAAGATGAATTTGTGCTCAAGTTGTTGCTCAATGGACATGAATGGCTTGCGATATGCGGCCGTTTCCACCTTATTGTCGGTGGCGCCGACATCGCAGAGGTCCATATCGTGGCACTGTGCTAGAAAGTGTTGCCGGTGGGGCTGATGTGCTGCTCCCCGCCAAACTAGGGTGTCCTTTTTGTTTTTGTAATGATAAGGATCTTTTGCCGTGTAGAAATGTCTTACACTGTCGAGCTTAAGTAGTACAGAATTCTGATTATTCTCGCTAATGGGCCTGCTTTTTACAAACGTGGGTTCATGGGGAACAAAAGTCTTGTCGCCAAATCGATAGTGGTATGCGCTGCTGCCTGGGAAATATCTTGCGACTTTATAAAAATCAATGTGATACGTCGATTTCTTTGCGCGTATTCTGAAATTTTCATTCCTGACAGCTTCGCTGGAAAGCTCTGTTGAAACATTAAGTTTATTGTAATACCCCACGCGCTCCATGATAGCTTCTTGTTCGGCCGAGGAGAGGGTGTCAAATTCGTCCAACAAAGGTTTGAGCTGATACCGGAAAAAACTCCTCGGGACTAAAGAGCCAAGAAGACCTGTGATGTAGAACATGAACTTGTGCGCACGGTAGGCGTTTTTTCCGCTATTCATGGGCGATGGCACCTAATCAATACGGTGTTGGGTAAGCGAGGAGTAAAGGGCCATGTAGGAGTTGGCCATGGCCTCTGGTGTGTATCCAGCCAAGTGTTCACTGGCATTATGCGCAAGCGCCTGGCGTAATGCGCTATCACGCAGTCGCACAAGCTGTTGGGCGAGAGCCTCACCGTCACCGGGCGGAAACAATAGCCCCGTTTCGCCGTGGTGGACAATATCAGGGATGCCTCCAATCTGGCTGGCTACCACAGGTACTCCGGCAAGCATGGCATCCAGCAACACTGACCCCAGCCCTTCATTGCGTGAAGGAAAAGCAAATACGTCCAGAGCCGGGAGGTAATGGCCGATATCGGGTTGGAAGCCAGCCCAGATGACGTTGTGCAATGTCGTGCTTTCCTGCTTTAGCGCAGCTTCATCCTCTCCCTTGCCGAAAAACACGAATAGCATATCGGGTTGCGAGTGCTGTAGCCGACGGGCGGCATCGAGTAGGACGCGCTGCCCCTTGTGCCGGTCCACCAGAGCACCTGCATGTCCAACCAGGAAACGCCCGGGGTAGCGTGATCGGAAAGCTTGTGCGATGTCGGGGGCCGGGGTCAAGGGAGTAAACGCGCTGGGAATCTGCACGACCTTATGTGGGCTTAGTGGCTGTACGCTCTCGGCGATGACCCGGGATAGAGCCACGCAACGGTAAGCATCCCGGTAAAACAGCCTATTGCTGAGTTTACGTTTGACTGGGGTATCCACTCGCCTGGTGATGAGGTAAGGGGTGCCCGACAGTCTGCGATGCAGCCAAGCCCAATGTACCGCCTTCGCGTCGTGCGCATGGACCAAGGTGGCTCGCTTCGCCTGCCAATGCCCAGCCAGTTGGTGGCGAGCGCTGACAAATCGCACCCCGGGCGTTGTGGCCAGCTCTGTGCGCAGGGGCGAGTCTGGCCGGCACACTAGCGTCTGGAATGATATCTCTGCCCTGTCGGCCAGCGCCTGGATCAGCAGCACCGTTTGACGCTCGCCGCCGCGAAACCCCCGGGCCAGATTGGCGTGGATGATATGCAAGGCCGCCTCATAGAAAATTTGTGGGGATAATGGCGGCTATAGTAGCATTCGCAGTCTATTCTGGCAGGACGGTTTTGCATGCTCTCTGAGCTGAGTGCCGTGATCATTACCCGCAACGCGGCGGCAACCCTGGCCCGCACCCTCGATTCGCTCGAGGCCCTGGGAGAAGTGGTAGTTTACGACAACGGGTCCACCGATGAGACTCTCGAGATTGCCCGTCGCTACGCTAACGTATCACTTCACCAAGGTGAGTTTTTTGGCTTTGGCCCGACCAAGCTCCATGCGGTATCGCTTGCCCGCAATGACTGGATTCTATCGCTGGATGCCGATGAGGCGCCTACCGTTCGCTGGCTTGAGTCGCTGGCCAGCTGGCTGCTCACCGCTGATCCCGGTCAGGTGGTCGAGGTTCTGCGTGAAAACTGGCTGCTGGGGGAGCCGGTGCGCCACTCTGGCTGGGGCAATGACTGGCTGGTACGCGTGTTCCATCGTCGCCGTCACAACTTCAATGATGCCATGGTGCACGAGTCGGTAACAGTCAATCCAGCTACGCAGGTCGTGCGCCTGGATGGATGCCTCGAACATTTGGCGGTTACCGAGCTTGGACAATTTCTGGAAAAGATTAATAATTATTCCGGCATTCGTGCACGTTCAGACAAGTTGCGAGTCTACCCTTCGGCAGTTATCGTGTTGAAAGCTGCTTTCGCTTTCTTTCGTACCTACTTCTTGCAACGTGGCTTCCTCGACGGGTGGCGCGGGTTGGTCATTTCTGTGGCAAATTCCAACGGGGTGTTCTGGAAATACATGAAACGCCGCGTTCGCGATATATGAACTATCCTTGTCCGTTTTACGCTTGTCCCTGGTTAAGTTACCCGGTTATATGCTTTGATATCAGTGTGAATTGGTGCTGGGTTGTTCGTGCCGCTGAGTCATATGTTTGGCCTCTTTTTGTTTCGGTAAGGAACTTTGGGTTCATCCATCCTGCGGGTGTTGATGCGAGGTCCACGTGAAACGAAGTCTTACCTTGGCTGGTTCCAACCATATGGTACCTGTTTTTGGCTGGCGGCCGAAGAAGGAGAAGTTGCAGCGGTACCCCTGGATCCCGTCCTCTCCCAAAGACGTGCCAGTACTCGCAACCATGAGGATAGCCTGGTGAAAATAGCCCTGGTACACATGCGTCATGCCGCCTCAGGCGGCACTGAGCGCTTCCTGAACGAACTTTCTCGATATCTGGCCGAGCGTGGTGAAGACGTTACTATTATCTGTCGCTCGCATGTGTCGCCTTCACATCCTGCAATTCGTTTTGTTCGGTTACGTCCATTCAGTATTGGCAAGGCCTTACGCATGTGGCGCTTTGCTCAAGCAGTAGAGAAGCACGTCAATTCAGCCGATTATGACCTGGTCTATGGGCTGGGCAAGACTTGGACTCATGATCTGCTGCGCATTGGCGGAGGCACTGTCCACCATCATTTGGCATCGATGTCCAAGCGTCAGCGGCGGTTGAAGGACAAGATTGCTGCGGAGATTGAAGCCCGGGCCATGGCACCCGGTGCCTACTACCATGTGGTTTCGAACTCCTGGCAAAGCGATCGTGAGATTGCCGAAGCGTATAACGTGCCTGCTGAGCAGCGCTCGGTTATCCATAACTTTGTCGATACCCATCGCTTTGACCGGAAACGTCTTGGTGACCATGCTAGCGCCCTTGCTAGGGAGTTAGGGTTGGGTGGGCAGACTCCGGTCTTTCTGTTTCTGGGTACCGGCTATCGTCGCAAGGGGCTCGGACCAACTCTTGAAGCTTTCTCCAGGCTTGATCAGGAAGCCATCTTGCTGGTTGTTGGGCGTGACTCCCGGCAGGCTCAGTATCAGGAGCTTGCCCAGCGTCTCGGCATTGCAGAAAAATGCCGATTCCTGGGTGAACAGTCTTCACCAGAACATTATTTTTCCCTCGCCGACTGTTATGTGCTACCTGCGTATTATGAGCCATTTGGCTTTACTATACTTGAGGCGCTGGCGAGCGGCACTCCGGTCATCACTACAGCGAGCTGCGGGGCTAAAGAGGTGGTAACGCCGGAGGTGGCAACAGTTATCGACCGGGCAGATAATATTGAGGCGTTGGCCTGCGCGATGAGGGCATGGGCTTGCCGTAAAGACGATGCATCGCTACGGGCGCGTTGCCGCGAGTTAGCGTTGACGCTTGATGTAGAGAAAATCATGGCCCAGAACTACCAATGTATTCTGGATGTATATGAGAAAAAGCAGGCGGTTCGATGCCGGACTTAAGGAACTGGAAAGTCATCGGTCGGGGAGATGAACGTATCTGCTATCAGCACCCGAATGATATCGGGCGCTGTATCAAGCTGAGCCGGCGAGAAAAGGCCAAGCAGACTCTTCGTGAACTGCGCTATTTCCGCTATTTGCAGCGGCGACGCGTCCCATTCACGCTCATTCCCGAGTTCTTCGGGGTGGTCGAATATGAAGATTTCATCGGTATCGAGCAGCAATTGGTACTCGATGATCAGGGTAAACTCCCACCCAATGTGGCCGATTACCTGACTACACCTCTGACGCCGGAGCAGGTCAACCACTTATGGGCAGGCCTCTGCGCACTCAAGGCCTATTTGCTGGCCTATAACGTGGTGCCTTGTGACTTGGTGATGAGCAACCTACTTGTTATCGAACGTTCCGACGCCACGACCGTCATTCTGATCGACGGACTGGGCTCCTCGGAATTTATCCCATTGTCGGACTATGTGCCCTGGCTTGGACGGCGCAAGATCCGGCGCAAGTGGGCCAGATTCATGGAGAAAACGGTCAGGCCGCGCTTTATGTCCACCCAAGAAAATCAGCTGTCATAGCCGGCTGTAATCTGTTCGGTTGTACACTCTATCGCAGCTGGAACGACAAACTTGGCTACCGAACTCCCTAGTCTCTTTAGGTTGCGTCCTTTCCAGGCGCCATCAGGGCGCAGCTGGCAGCGGTCGAGGTCGATCAACCATACCTTGCCTCCTTCATCCACCAGCAGATTGCGGGCGTTGAGGTCGACATGGTCGAGGCCGACGTCGTGGAAGCGGCGGATGGTGGCACCGACGCGTTGCAGCAGGTCGTCATCGGCTTCGCCGTTCTCCAGCAGGCTGGCCAGTGCGCGGGCACCGGGAATGCGTACGGTGATCAGGGCGGCTGAGTAGGTCAGGCCGTGACGGGTGACGTCGGCGGCCACCGGGCGGGGCACCGGCAGGCCGCGGGTATGCAGGTCTGCGGTGAGCCGCAGTTCGCGGAAGGCGCGGGTGCGCTCCAGGCCGGTCCATAGATAGCGGGCTTCACTGAGCCGCGCCACCAGGCCGCCACGGCGGTAGGGGCGCAGTACCCACTCCTCGCCGTTACCGGCATTCAGGAACAGGCTGGCGCCGCGTCCCGGGGCCTGGCCGGTGATCCTTCCCTTCGCTTGCCACCAGGCGGGGTCGAAGGTTGACGGGCCGATTTGTGGCGCCTTGCCGGCGTCACATAAACTGTCCGCATCATATAGAATATGGGACTTTCCCGCTCTCAATGTTGCCAAGCGCATGAAGCATCCTCTGCCCGCCCAACCGCGCCACATCGGCGTGCTGCGACTCTCCGCCCTGGGCGATGTCTGTAACCTGGTGCCGACGATTCGCGCCCTGCAGCGCCAGTGGCCCGAGGCACGCATCACCTGGATCGTCGGCAAGGCCGAGCACAGTTTACTGGCGGGCCTCTCCGGGGTCGAGTTCGTGGTCTATGACAAGTCCACTGGCCTCGCCGGCATGCGCGCCCTGTGGCGCGAACTGGCCGATTCCCGCTTCGATGTACTGCTGCACATGCAGCAGGCGCTGCGCGCCAGTGCGCTCTCCCTGGGGCTCAAGGCCGATGTCCGGGTGGGCTACGACAAGGCGCGCGCCAAGGATGCCCAGCACTGGTTTACCCATCGCCGGTTGGCGCCCCACCCGAACGCCCATGTGCTGGAGTCCTTCCTGGACTTCGCCCGGCTGATGGGGGTCGAGGATTTGAGCCTCGAGTGGAATTTGGCGATCCCTTCCGCCGCCCGTGACGAGGCGCGTGTCCTCACCGGTGATGCCCGCTACCTGTTGATGAGCCCGTGTGCCAATCCGCGGCTGCGCAACTTCCGCAACTGGTCCGCCGAAGGCTATGCCGCCGTGGTCCAGCACGCCTGGGAGCAGCATGGCCTGTGCACGGTGCTGACAGGGGGGGGCAGCACTCAGGAACGGGAGATGGGCGAGCGCATCCAGGCCCTGTGTCCGCCCGAGGCGGTGATCGATGCCATCGGTGGCACCTCGCTCAAGGGGCTGCTGGCGCTGATCGATGCGGCCCAGGCGGTGATCGCGCCGGACTCGGGCCCCGTGCATATGGCCAACGCCCTGAACACGCCCACCGTGGGGCTCTTCGCCACCACCAACCCCGACCGTGCCGCGCCCTATCGCTGGCGCGACTTCGTGGTCAATCGCTATCCCGAAGCGGTGCGCAGCTACCTGCACAAGGAGCCCGAGGAGATACCCTGGGGCCAGCGTGTCCGCCATCCGGATGCCATGTCACTGATCCGCGCCGACGACGTGATCGAGCGCCTCGAGGCGGCACTGCAGCACGCCATCGACCATCCTCCAGCCAAGGACGCCTGACGATGAGACTCGACCTGACCGCCCTGGAGCACTCCCACCTGCTGGTGGTGGGCGATGTCATGCTTGACCGCTACTGGCACGGCGGCACCTCGCGCATCTCCCCCGAGGCGCCGGTGCCAGTGGTGCGCGTCGAGGAGAGCGAGGATCGCCCCGGTGGTGCCGCCAACGTGGCGCTGAACATCTCCTCGCTGGGTGCCCATGCGGCGCTGTCGGGGCTGGTCGGCGACGACGATAACGCCGACCGCCTGGTAAGCCGCCTGGAGGATGCCGGAGTGAGTACTCACTTCCAGCGCAGCCCCGGCGTGCCAACCATCACCAAGCTGCGGGTGATGAGCCGCAACCAGCAGCTGATTCGTCTCGACTTCGAGGAGGGGCTCGGCGAGGCGGACACCTCCGGGCTGCTGGCGCGGGTAGAAGCCGCGCTGCCGGAGTGCGACCTGGTGATCCTCTCCGACTACGGCAAGGGCACGCTGAACCGCGTCGAGGAGCTGATCCGCCTGGTGCGTGCCAGCGGCAAGCGGGTGCTGGTGGACCCCAAGGGTAGCGACTTCTCGCGTTATCGCGGCGCCAGCGTGATCACCCCCAATCTGACGGAGTTCGAGGCGGTGATGGGACACTGCCGCGACGACGCCGAGCTGGCCGAGCGTGGTGAGGCCCTGCGCGCCGAGCTCGAGCTGGAGGCGTTGCTGATCACCCGCAGCGAGAAGGGCATGACCCTGATCCGCGAGGGGCACGAGCCGTTGCATCTGCCGACCCGTGCCCGTGAGGTCTACGACGTCACCGGCGCCGGCGATACCGTGATCGGCGTGCTGGGCCTGGCCCTGGCTGCCGGCCACGGCTTCCCCGAGGCGATGACCCTGGCCAACCTGGCCGCCGGCCTGGTGGTGGCCAAGCCGGGCACCGCGACCCTCTCCATCGCCGAGCTCTACACCGCCCTGCACGGCGACAAGCTGGCAGAGTTCGGGGTGATCGAGGAGCCGGCGCTGATCGAGGCGGTACGCGCCGCCCAGGCCCGCGGCGAGCGGATAGTGATGACCAACGGCTGCTTCGATATCCTCCACGCTGGCCATGTCGCCTACCTGGAGCAAGCGCGCCGGCTCGGCGACCGGCTGATCGTGGCGGTCAACGACGACGCCTCCATCGCCCGGCTAAAGGGCCCCAAGCGGCCCATCAACCCCCTGGCGCGGCGCATGCAGGTACTCGCCGGGCTCGGTGCCGTGGACTGGGTGGTACCCTTCGCCGAGGACACCCCGCAGCGACTGATCGAGGCGGTGCTGCCCGACGTGCTGGTCAAGGGGGGTGACTACCAACCGGAGCAGATCGCCGGCGGTCAGGCAGTGCGCGACGCCGGTGGTGAGGTTCGGGTGCTGGGCTTCGAGGATGGCGTCTCCACCACGGCGATGATCTCCACCATCCTCGACCGCGAGAGCTGATGGGCTGGCCCCGGCTCGCCTACTCCACGGCGCTGCACCTGCTCGCTCGCCTGCTCTGGCGGCGCCTGCGCCGTGAGCATGGACTCACCGACCCCAGGCCATTGCGCCTGGGGAGGATTCCCGAGACCCCTCCCGACACACACATGCTATGGCTGCACTGCGCCTCGGTGGGCGAAGTGCAGGCGGCCCGCCCGCTGATCGAGGCGCTGCTCGAGCGCTATCCCGGCCACTCGCTGACCGTGACTACCATGACCGCCACCGGCGCCGAACGCGTGCGTGCGCTGGCAGACGGGCGCCAGGATGGCCGGCTGGTCCATCACTTCGTGCCCCTGGACTTCCCCCACGCTGCGGCACGCTTCGTCGAGCGCCTGCGCCCGGAGATCGCGCTGTTCTTCGAGACCGAGCTGTGGCCCAACCTGCTCCATGCCTGCCGCACCCGCGGCGTACCGGTGGCGGTGCTCAACGGGCGCCTCTCCCCGCGAGCCCTGCGCGGCTACCGCCGGTTGCGCCCGCTGCTGCGCGAGGCCCTGGGCTGCGTCGACTGGCTGGCGGCCAAGTCCGATGAGGATGCCGCGCGCTTCGCCGAGCTCGGCATGGCGGCTGAGCGCACCAGCGTGGTGGGCTCGCTGAAGTTCGACATCGCACCGGAAGATGGCGTGCAGAAGGTAAGTGAGCGCTTGCGCACACTACTGGGGCGCCGCCAGGTATGGGTGGCGGGCTCCACCCACGAGGGCGAGGAAGCGCTGCTGCTGGCCGCCCATGGGCTGCTGCGCGAGAGCTATCCCGAGGCGCTGCTGGTGCTGGTGCCGCGCCATCCCCAGCGCTTCGAGGCGGTGGCGAGCCTGTGCGAACAGGCCGGCCAGGCACCGGCCAGGCGCTCCCGGGGAGAGAGGCCCGAGGATGGCACTGCGGTCTACCTGGCAGACACCATGGGCGAGCTGCTGGCGCTCTATGGCGCCGCCGACCTGGCCTTCGTCGGTGGCAGCCTGGTGCCGGTGGGCGGCCACAACCTGCTGGAGCCCGCCGCCCTGGGCATACCGGTGCTCACCGGGCCGGAGTTGGCCAACTTCGCCGATGTGGCCGAGGCTCTGCGCGGCGCCGATGCCCTGGTGGAAGTGGCCGACGAGAAGCGCCTCGCCGAGGCGCTGGTCGCGCTGTTTGCCGACACGGTCGAGCGGCGTCGTCTCGGTGAGGCGGGGCGCGGCGTGGTGATGGCCAACCGCGGCGCGCTTGAACGTACCCTGAAGGGCCTGGACAGGCTGCTACCGACGAAGTAAGTGCTTACTTCGATTGCAGGGCCATCAGGCCGGTGTCAGGCGCTCCACTCCCTGGGCGGTGCCGAGCAGCAGCACATCGGCGCCGCGGGCGGCGAACAGGCCGTTGGTCACCACGCCGACGATGGCGTTGAGGCGGACCTCCATGGCCAGCGGGTCGTCGATCATGAAATCGTAGCAGTCGATGATCTGGTTGCCGTTGTCGGTGACCACCCCCTCGCGGTAGACCGGGTCGGCACCCAGCTTGACCAGCTCCCGGGCCACATAGGAGCGGGCCATGGGAATCACCTCCACCGGTAGCGGGAAGGCGCCGAGGCGCTCGACCCGCTTGGAGGCGTCGGCGATGCAGATGAACGTCTCGGCACAGGCGGCCACCACCTTCTCGCGGGTCAGGGCCGCGCCACCGCCCTTGATCATATGCAAGTGAGCGTTCACTTCGTCGGCACCGTCGATGTAGAAGGGCACCGTGCCCACGGAGTTGAGCTCGAATACCTCGATGCCGTGGCCGCGTAGCCGCTCGGCGCTGGCCTCGGAGCTGGCCACGGCGCCGGCGAAGTCGTGGCGCAGCTCGGCCAGGCGGTCGATGAAGAGGTTGGCGGTGGAGCCGGTACCGATGCCGAGCACGGTGTCGCGATGCAGCTGGGGGCGAACCTCGGCGATGGCGGCCGCGGCGACGGCGTCCTTGAGCTGGTCTTGGGATAGGCCGGCCTGGGTCATGGGGCACTCTCCTTGGGTGGCGTGAATCGGCGGGATGGATGGGAATGCGCTGGGGCGCCATTATAGGCCAGCGGGGCTCGCCTGCCGATGCCGGCGGCTGGACGCCAAGGCTGCCGGAATGCTACCAATAGGGGTTGCCTCGCAGCGCAGCATGCGCGCTGCGTCCTCTCGCGTCACGCCTCTGGGATATCAGGATGCTCGAAGCTACCGTCAAGAAGATTCTCCAGGCCCGGGTCTATGAAGCCGCTCGGGAAACGCCGATCTCGCCGGCCCCCTTCCTCTCCCGTCGCTTCAACAACACCATTCTGATCAAGCGCGAGGACCTGCAGCCGGTCTACTCCTTCAAGATTCGCGGCGCCTACAACAAGATGGCCCAGCTCAGCGAGGCGCAGAAGGCCAAGGGCGTGATCGCGGCGTCCGCCGGCAACCACGCCCAGGGCCTGGCGATGGCGGCGAAGCAGATGGGCGTCAAGGCGATCATCGTGATGCCGCGCATTACCCCGGAGATCAAGGTGGCTGCGGTGCGTGCCCGGGGTGCCAAGGTGGTGCTCAAGGGCGACGCCTTCGCCGAGGCCGCTGCGCATGCCCAGACGTTGATCGAGGAGCACGGCTACACCTATATTCCGCCCTTCGATGATATCGACGTGGTGGCGGGCCAGGGCACCATCGCCGTGGAGATCCTGCGTCAGCACGGCGGCCCGCTGGACGCCATCTTCGTGCCGGTGGGCGGCGGCGGCCTGATCGCCGGCGTGGCCGCCTACGTCAAGTACCTGCGCCCGGATATCAAGGTGATCGGCGTCGAGGCCGAGGACAGCGCCTGCTTCAAGGCGGCACTGGAGGCGGGCAAGCGGGTCACCCTGGATCAGGTGGGGGTGTTCGCCGAGGGGGTCGCCGTGGCTCAGGTCGGCAAGGTGCCCTTCGATATCGCCCGGGACCTGGTCGATGAGGTCATCACCGTCAATACCGACGAGATGTGTGCGGCGGTGAAGGACATCTTCGAGGACACCCGGGCGGTCTCCGAGACTTCCGGCGCGCTCTCCCTGGCCGGCCTCAAGAAGTATATCCAGCAGACCGGTGCCGAGGGGCAGACCCTGCTGTGCATCAATTCCGGGGCCAATACCAACTTCGACCGCCTGCAGCATATCGCCGAGCGCACCGAACTCGGCGAGCAGCGCGAGGCGATCCTCGCCGTGACCATCCCCGAGCGGCCGGGGAGCTTCAAGAAGTTCTGTCGCACCATCGGCAAGCGCATGGTCACCGAGTTCAACTACCGCTACGCCGACCCCGACAACGCCCATATCTTCGTCGGGGTGCAGGTGAAACCCGGTGGCGAGGACCGCCAGGCGGTGATCGACAGGCTACGCGAGGCGGGCTATCCGGTGGAGGACCTTACCGACAACGAGCTGGCCAAGCTGCATATCCGCCACCTGGGTGGCGGTCGTCCCAAGCAGCAGTTCGACGAGGAGGTCTACCGCTTCGAGTTCCCGGAGCGTCCCGGAGCGCTGATGAACTTCCTTACCAACCTGCCCCATGACTGGAACATCTCGCTGTTCCACTACCGCAACCATGGCGCCGCCTACGGCCGTGTGCTGGTGGGCATGCAGGTGCCCAATGGCGACCGCTCCCATGTGGAGGAGTACTTCGACGCCATCGGCTACCGCTACTGGAAGGAGTCGGACAACCCCGCCTATCGGCTGTTCATGGCCTGAAGCCTCTGCGAAGGCGCGGGTAAGCGCTGACTCGCGCCGGGAGGCTTGTCACCCGGCGGTTTCACGGCATGAACGTTGAGGCTCGGCGGTTGTCTTGGCGGCAGAGTCGGCCTATAGTCTGCGGCGTTGAATTTCTCATTACCCGGAGTCGACGATGAAGCGCAAGCCCGATGTGGTCATGGCCCTGGTGCTGCTGTTCGGTGTTGGTGTCGTGGCAACCGGTTATGCCCAGGCCCTGGTAGGAAACTGAACGCGAATTGCCGACCCCTGGCTGCAAGCAACGGGCCGATGCCAACTGGCATCGGCCCGTTCTCGTTATGGGGCTGTCCCCGTCAGGGGCGCACCACCCGGGCGTCGCTGACGATGGCGTCCAGCGGCACGTCCCACGGCTCCACCGGCAGCGAGTCGACCCGTTGACAGTCATGGGCCAGGCCGACCAGTCGCGGGCGCGGCCCCGGGTGACGGGTAAAGGCCAGGGTGCGGTCGTAGAAGCCGCCACCCATGCCCATGCGCTGGCCGGCGTCGTCGAAGCCCACCAGCGGCAGCAGGATCAGGTCCAGGGCCCAGGCCGCCAGGCGCCGGGCGCGATGGGCGCCATGACGGGTCTCGGGCTCGGGGATGCCGAAGCGGTTGCGGACCATGGGCGTATCGGCATGGTAGTGCACGAACCACAGGCGATTGCGTGACAGCGGCTTGAGCACCGGCAGATGAACCCGGGCGCCACGGTGCCGGAACCAGTCGATCAGGGGGGTGGGGTCGATCTCGCCGTCGTTGGGCAGGTAGAGCGCCACGCGGCGGGCACGCTGCACTTCGGGCAGGCGGCGCAGCCTGAGGCACAGGTGTTCGCTGGCCCGTCGACGCTGTTCGGGCGTCAGGGCGCGGCGGCGGCGGCGCAGTTCGCGACGCAACTCACGACGTGAGCCATCGAAGCTCTCGAGAGAAAGGGGTGCGGCGGGTGTCGGCATGAGAAGTGTCATGTGGACGAGGTTCCCCAGAGTGCCGCTGTCGTTCTGGCCCTTGAACCCAGTGGTTCAAGGTGGGTGGCCGCAGCCGAACCGTCAGGCTTTCCGACGCACGGACATGCACACGGGTCCGGCTAGCATATGGCCCCCTGGGTACTGCGCATAGGCTCGAGGGACGATAACGACTGGCAAACACCCCAGGGAACGACTTCATCGTACCAGAGCCGGTGAGGGGCGGCCAATGGATTCCGGGGACCGGGCTCAGCGCGGCTCCGGGGTGCCGGCCAGGGCCCGGTCCAGGCGCTCGCTCAGGGCATCCAGGCTGCGCTCCCCCTCACGCTGGTTCTCCAGCGTCTCGAGCAGCTCATGGGTGATATTGAGCGCCGCCATGATGGCGATGCGCTCGCTGCCCAACAGGTTGTTCTGGGCGTGGATGCCGGTCATGGCGCGATCCAGGTAGCGGGCCGCACGCTCCAGCTTGGGCTCTTCCTCGGGGGAGCAGGCGATGACGTAGCTGCGTCCCAGCAGGGTGATCTCGGCGGTCGGCCGTGTTGCGTCGCTCATCGGGGGGCTCCGGCTCGACCCGGCAGGCCACGCGAGCCGCGCGTCCCTGGGGGCCGATGCGTTAACATCCAGTCAATACGGCATGGCCAGCCACTATAAGAGAGGCCTTCTCGAGCGGTCAACGCGCGGTGTCGATTAGCGACCCGTCCCCGCCCGGCCAGCCACCGTCTATTCGGACACCATCCATACCAGGCACCAGGAGCCCCCATGTCCCTGATCGACGAACGCCAGGACTTTTCCACCATCGCCGACCTCTTCCTGCTCCACGGCAGCATGCAGTCACCGGCCTTCCTCGACGGGCGGCTGTGTGCCCGGCTCGCCATGCACGATATCGACCCCGCCGCCTGGCTGGAGGAGGTGTGTCTGGTGCTGGGCGTCGAGCAGCCGCGTGACGAGCCCTCCGCGGAGCGCTTCCTGGCCTGGCGCCGCCAGACCCTGGATGCCCTCTCCGGAGGCGAGCTCGGTTACGAACCGCTGCTGCCCGATGAGCTCTTCTCGCTGGCCGAGCGTGCCCGCGGTCTCAAGGAGTGGACCCAGGGCTTCCTGGAGGTGATCGAGGATGCCGGCGAGGCGCCCCGGGAGGCATGGTCCACGGCACTGCGCGAGGCGCTGGAGGACCTGGAGGGGATCGCCGCCATGCCCGCCGATCTCGAGGAGAGCGCCGAGAACGAAGGCGACCTCTTCGCCCTGGCCGAGCACGCCCGCATGGCGGCCATGCTGCTCTACACCGAGCAGCATCCCGGCAAGCCCCAGGTCGAGGATGCCGAAAGCCCCACCCGCCACTGAAACACCATCATCGACAAGGAGTCCCCATGCTGCCCGAGACCCTGCCCCGCCCGGCGCCGATCGCCAATGCCGACTACCGACTGCGCCGCCAGGCGTTGATGGCCGCCCTCCCCGCCGACAGCGCCGTGCTGCTGACCGGTGCCTCCCTGGTCACCCGCTCGCGGGACAGCGAGTTCCCCTTCCGCCAGGACAGCGACTTCCACTACCTCACCGGCTTCCCCGAGCCCGATGCCCTGCTGCTGCTGCTCCCGGGGCGTGTCGAGGGCGAGAGCGTGCTGTTCTGCCAGGATCGTGACCCGACGCTGGAGGCCTGGACCGGCATCCGGTTGGGCGCCGAAGGAGCCGTCCGTGAGCACGGCGTCGACCAGGCCTTCGAGAACGCCGAGCGCGGCGAGCGCCTCGCGGCCCTGCTCGATGGTCGCCGCACGCTCTACCTGGCGCTGGACAACGAGCAGGCGCTGGCCCTGGCCGAGGAGGTACGCGCCGAGCTGGTGTCGCGGGTGCGGCGCGGGGCGCGCCCCCCCGAGGCCTTCGCCGATGTGGCACCGCTGCTCCATGAGGCGCGGCTGGTCAAGAGTCCGGCGGAGCTGGCCTTGCTGCGGCATGCCGCGGAGATCTCGGCGCGTGGTCACCTGCGCGCCATGCGTGCGTCGCGCCCCGGACTCGCGGAGTACCAGCTGCAGGCGGAGCTGGAGCATGAGTTCCGCTGGCAGGGCGGCAGCGGTCCCGCTTATGCCAGCATCGTCGGTGGCGGCGCCAATGCCTGTGTGCTGCACTACATCGAGAATCGCGCCCCACTCAACGACGGTGACCTGGTGCTGATCGATGCCGGGGCCGAGTTCGAGCTGTATGCCGGCGATATCACGCGCACCTTTCCGGTCAATGGCCATTTCAGCGATGCCCAGCGGGCGCTCTACACGGTGGTGCTGGGGGTCCAGGAGCGTGCGGTGGCCGCGGTGCGCCCCGGCACCACCCTGGCGGCGATCCACACCGAGGTGGTGCGCGGCCTGACCGAGGGCCTGATCCACCTGGGGCTGCTCGAGGGCGAGGTGCAGGCGCGCATCGATGACGAGAGCTACCGGCGCTTCTACCTGCACTCTACCTCCCACTGGCTGGGGCTGGATGTCCATGACGTGGGGCTCTATCGCCGCGATGGTGAACCCCGGCCGCTGGTCCCGGGCATGGTCCTCACCGTGGAGCCGGGGCTCTACATACCCGCCGACGACGACATACCCGAGGCCTTGCGTGGCATCGGCATCCGCATCGAGGACGATGTCGTGGTGACCGACGAGGGACACGAGGTGCTGACCGCCTCCGTTCCGAAATCGGTAGGGGCTATCGAGGCACTAATGGCTGGTAAGTGATCGCTTGATAAAGCCTGTTGTTTTCTTTATGTAACGTACATTATGAAATATTCAGCTGAGGTGGCGCCATGAGTCCCGGTACAACATCACCTGGTACAGCATCGGGCACGAAGACGGTGGATATCGCCATCGTCGGTGGCGGACTGGTGGGGGCCAGCCTGGCCTGTGTACTGGCACCGCTGATCGAGCAGCACGGGCTCTCGGTGGCGGTGATCGAGGCGTCGCCCATCCTCGACCTGGCCACCGCCCCCTGGCAGCCCAGCTTCGATGCCCGGGCCAGCGCGATCTCCCTGGGGACCGCCCTGCACTTCACCGACATGGGGGTGTGGCCGGAGATGGCCGAGGAGGCCGCCGCGATCCGCCGCATCCATGTCAGCGAGCGCGGTCACTTCGGTGCCACCCGCCTCGATGCCAGGGAGCTGAGCGTGGAGGCGCTGGGCCATGTGGTCCCCAATGCCTGGATGGGGCGTGTGTTGCACCGGCGCCTCACGGGGTTGCCGCTGGACTGGTACTGCCCGGACCGGGTCGAGACGATCGAGCCGGCCGAGGGGGGATATCGCCTGGCGCTCGACTCTGGTGCCAACCTCCAGGCCCGTCTCACGGTGCTGGCCGATGGCGGGCGCTCGGGGCTCAAGGAGCGCCTGGGCATCACCAGCGATGCCCAGCCCTATGACCAGGTGGCGCTGATCGCCAGCGTCGAGATGAGCCGCCCCCACCAGGGGGTCGCCTGGGAGCGCTTCACCCGCGAGGGGCCGATCGCCCTGTTGCCGCTGCGCGGGCAGGCCATGGAACTGGTGTGGACCCACGCCGCGGGCGAGGAAAGGCGACGCCTGTCCCTCGCGGAGGGCGACTTCCTGGCCGAGCTGCAGGCCGCCTTCGGCGATCGCGCGGGCCGCTTTCGGCGCGTGGGCAGCCGCCACGCCTACCCGCTGAGTCTGGTAACGGCGCGAGAGACGACCCGGCCGGGGCTTGCCGTGCTGGGCAATGCCGCCCATGCCCTGCACCCGGTGGCCGGCCAGGGTTTCAACCTGGCGCTGCGCGGGGTCATGGATCTGGTGGCCTCGCTGGAGGCGGGACTGGCGGCGGGACGGCCGGTCGGTGATGCCGGTGTGCTCGAGGCGTTCGATGCCCGGCGCGACGCCGACCGTCGCAACGTGATCCGCTTCAGCGACGGCCTGGTGCGGCTGTTCGGCATCGACAGCCGGCTGCTCGGCCATGCGCGAGCCGCCGGGCTGATCGGCCTCAACCTGGCCGGCCCGCTGCGACGTGACCTGGCCAGGCGCGCGATGGGGTTGGAGAGGTGAGGGCTGGAGAGATGAGTGCCGCACAGCAGAAGCATGAGGATGCGAGAGGGAGCGAAGGCATGAGGGATGAAGGCGAGGAGAGGACAACCCGCCCGGGGGAAGACCACCATGAGGT
>NZ_JAJSPA010000032.1:0-39742 GCF_021282295.1 Halomonas sp. G15
GTCGGGGGCTGCCAGAATGGGGCCTCAAGGAGAGATGCCCATGACGCAGATGAGCTGGGAGCGGCTGCTGGATCCGAGCCGCCTGCATGACCGGCGCGGCGAGCGCCCCGGTAACGGCCGTGACGAGATCGGCCGCAGCCCCTTCCACAAGGATCACGACCGCATCGTCTTCGCCGGTTCGTTCCGGCGCCTGGGACGCAAGACCCAGGTGCATCCGCTGACCGACAACGACCATATCCATACCCGCCTGACCCACTCTCTGGAGGTGGGGTGCGTGGGGCGTTCGCTGGGCATGATCGTCGGTGAGCGGCTGAGTGGCCGCCTGCCCGGCTGGATCACCCCGGCCGACCTGGGAGTGATCGTTCAGGCCGCTTGCCTCGGCCACGATATCGGCAATCCGCCCTTCGGGCATGCCGGCGAGTACGCCATCCGCGACTGGTTCAAGCGCGCCGAGAGTGATGGCAAGGGCCTGCTTGACGGACTCTCGCCCCTGGAGCGGGAGGACCTGCTCACCTACGAGGGCAACGCCCAGGGCTTCCGGGTGGTCACCCAGATCGAGTACAACCAGTTCCGCGGCGGCATGCGCCTGACCACGGCGACCCTGGGCACCCTGCTCAAGTATCCCTGGACCGTGGAGCACGGCGGCGCGGCGGGCAAGTTCGGCTGCTACCAGAGCGAGCGCGAGTTGCTGATCGAGGTGGTCGAGCGGCTGGGGCTGCTCCCCAGGGGAGAGGGGCGCTGGTGCCGCCACCCCCTGGCCTGGCTGGTGGAGGCCGCCGACGACATCTGCTATGCGCTGCTCGACCTGGAAGATGGCCTGGAGATGGGCATCCTGCGCTACGACGAGGTCGCCGAGATCCTGATCCAGATCGCCGGCGGCGCCCCCGGCGACTACACCGCCATGCAGCGCCAGGGGGTCTCCCAGCGGCGGCGCATTGCCGCCCTGCGCGGTGCGGCCATGGAGCGTGCGGTGAACGACGTGGGGGCGGTGTTCGTGCAGCACGAGGCGGAGCTGCTGGCCGGGCGGCTGAAGTCGGACCTGCTGGAGCTGTGTCATCCCGACCTGGACTGGGGGGTGAAGGCGGCCAAGCAGCTGGCCCGGGAGCGCATCTTCCAGAACGAGCGCAAGGCCAAGCTGGAGATCGGCGCCTATACCACCCTGGGCATCCTGCTCGAGGCCTTTATCGGCGCGGCCCATGAGCTGCATCACACCGGTCACTCCACCTTCAAGCACCAGCGGGTGCTGGCGCTGATCGGCGAGAATACCCCGCGTCCCTCCTGGAGCCTCTACGACAGCTACCGGCGCATGCTCGACTTCATCGGCGGCATGACCGACCACTACGCCGTGGACCTGGCCCAGGAGATGGGCGGCCGCCTGCGTGGCGATTGAGTTGGCTCAGCTGGCAATACCGGTCGGGCTATTCGCCCGGGGCCCGGCTGGCACCGGCATGCTCGAGCAGGGTGGTGATGACGGCGTCGTGGGTGGCGGCATCGAACTCGCCGGGGCATAGCTCGGCCAGGCGGCTAGCCAGGTCGTCGCCGCTGTCCACCAGCAGGTCATCCGGCCCCTGGTCGGTCTCCACCTTCCAGCCGGGTAGGGTCAGCACGCCCATCACCGGCACCGTGCGACCGGTGCGCGAGCTCAGCCACTCGGCCATCCAGCGCGCCAGCTCGCGGGTCCTGGCCAGCGGCTTGCGCTCGCTCCAGCCCGGGAAGCGCAGCCGCGCCTTCTCCACCACCAGCCGGTCGAGCTCTTCTCCGGAAGGCGCGAAGGGGCGAGTGCGGGCGCGGGTCTCCACCACGAAGACCCCGCAGGGCGTGACCACCACGTGGTCGATGCGCGTACCGGCCGCCGGCACGTCGTGGAAGACGTAGAAGGGATGGGCCTCGGGGCGCACCAGGCGTTCGAGTTCCTGACCCACCGCCAGCTCGCAGGCCAGGCCCAGCTTGAGCCGACTGATGCGCTGGAAGTCGCGCATCAGCCGGAAGCTGTAGGCGAGTACCAGCAGGGTGCTCAGCGCACCGTAGAACGCCCACTCCACCCAGTGCTGCTCCACGGAGAACAGCATGCGGCCCATGCCGTAGACCAGCGGTACCAGGGTGACCAGAGGACCCAGGGCGCCATTCAGATAGAGTCCGGCGAAGGCGTCGTCGAGGCGGTCGCGCAGGTGCTGCCCGGGTTCGCGAAGCGGCTGGGCGTCGAAGGGGGAGCGCACCCGAGCATCGTGCAGGTTGCGCAACGCCACCACGATCACCCCCATGGCGGCGAGGGGGAACAGGAAGATCAGGGGGAGCAGGTATTCCAGCCAGGCCATCGGGATTCCTTGCCCATCGGGTGGGATGCCGGGGTCGAGAGCCCCATTCTAGACAACCCGCCCCCTCCGGGGCCATGCTCTGTTCGGCGCAGGCAGCGAGGCAGCAGTATGACGGCAGCACCAGCAGCACCAGCGGTACTCGATGAAAGTGAGGCGGACCTGGAGGCGCTCGTCGAGTTCGTCTTGCGCCATCCGCGACTGGCGGTTCTCGGCGGTGCCGGGATCAGCACCGCCAGCGGCATTCCCGATTACCGCGACGATGCCGGCGAGTGGAAGCGCTCGCCGCCCATGCAGCATCGCCAGTTCATGGGCAGTCACGCCGCCCGGCAGCGCTACTGGGCACGTGCCCTGGTGGGCTTTCGTACCCTGGGTGAGGCGCGACCCAATGCGGCGCATCTTGCCCTGGCCAGGCTCGAGGCGCTGGGCCATGTGCGCGGGGTGATCACCCAGAACGTGGATGGCCTGCACCAGCGTGCCGGCTCGCGGCGAGTCATCGACCTGCACGGCCGCGCCGATCGGGTGCGCTGCATGAGCTGCGGCGCCAGTCGCATGCGCCATGCCCTGCATGCCGAACTCGAGGCGCTCAATCCGCGCTGGGCGACCACCGGTGCCGCCGCGGCGCCTGACGGTGACGCCGACCTGGAGGCGGACTTTTCCGCGTTCCGGGTGCCCGACTGCTCGCGCTGCGGCGATGGTATCTGGAAACCCGACGTGGTGTTCTTCGGCGACAGCGTGCCGAGTAGCGTGGTCGAGCGCGCCTTCGCCCTGGTCGAGGAGTGTGATGCCCTGCTGGTGGTGGGCTCCTCGCTGATGGTCTATTCGGGCTTCCGCTTCGCGCGGGCCGCCGCCCGCGACGACAAGCCCATCGCCTGCCTCAATCTGGGGCGGACCCGCGCCGACGCGCTCTATTCGCTCAAGGTGACGGCACCGCTGGAGACCTCGCTGGGTGCGCTGGTCGAGCGGCTGGAGGCCCGCCTCAGCCGCCGGCCAGCTTGACCGTGTAGCCGCGGGACTCGAGTTCCGCCTTGAGTACCTCGCGGTGGTCGCCCTGGATCTCGATCACCCCCTCCTTGACGGCGCCGCCGGTGCCGCAGCGCTTCTTCAGCACCTTGGCCAGGCTCTTGAGCTCGGCCTCGGGCAGCGGCACGCCGTCGATGGTGGTCACCCCCTTGCCCTTGCGGCCGCTGGTCTCGCGGCGGATGCGCACGATGCCGTCTAGCGCGGCGAGGCGCGCCTGCTCGGCCTGCTCGGCGCAGTGGCACTCGGCGACGGGCTGGCGACAGTCGGGACAGGTCGCGCCGTGCTCGGTGGAGTAGACGAGGCCGCGCAGCTGGTCCTGTAGTGATGGCATGGGGAGGACTCCCGGAAAGGATGAAGAGAAGGTGCCGGGATGATAGCGGCTGTGGCCGCCGCTTGCATGGGGGAGAGCCGACTCAGTGGCCTGGTTCAGCGGGCGATGGCGCGGGGCGAGAGGTCTCGGGCGAGGCGGCTGACCACGGTGGGCAGCTGGAACATGCTGGTGATCATGATCGCTCCCTCGGGGGTCTGCTCGACGTCCGGGTAGCGGTTGAGGTGGACCACCAGCATACCGGCACCGAGGGCCGCCTTGACGCCGACCACCGAATCCTCGATGGCCAGGCATTGCTGCGGTGGGTAACCCATCTGCTGCGCCGCATGGGCGTAGAGGCAGGGGTCGGGCTTCCAGCAGTTGGCGGTGTAGGCGCTGAACAGGTGATCGCCGAACAGGGTATCCAGGCCGGTGGCGACCAGCGAGGTGCGGATCTTGTTCTCGGGACCGTTGGAGACCACGCCCATGGGAAAGGCTGACAGGGCCGCCAGCGCCTCGGTGGCGCCCTCGATGGGGGTGAGTTCGGTGGCCAGGCGCCGGTTGAGGTTGGCGCGCATGTTGCGTTCCAGCGGCTCCAGTGCCGCGGGGTCGACGCGACCATGGCGGCCCTCCAACTCGGCAACGATGCGTCGGAAGCGTGCCCCACGAAATTCGCCGACATAGTCGGTGGCCTGGAAGGGCAGGCCCACGGCGTTGAGTGCGGTCGCCATCTCGTCGGCGAGCAGCGGCTCGCTGTCGACCAGGGTACCGTCACAATCGAAGAGCAGGCAGAGGGGGCGTGGCATCACCAATCCTCACGGGTTTGGCCAGGTTGCGTCATTGCTGTCTATCAGTGTAAGCCGAGATCGCGGACTTTGTGAACACTGTTTTCGAAGTCGCCATGGCGGAGGGGGTGTTTCGGACGCGCATGTCGGTGGGCGTGTGTGTTGGCTGTGGTGGCTCTCGCATGCGAACGGGCGGCCCGCAGGCCGCCCGTTCATCTCGAGACAGGAGGATCAGCGGACCTTGGGGTCCAGCTCACCGCTTGCGTAGCGCTCGAACATCGCTTCCAGGTTGATCGGCTTGATCTTCGAGGCGTTGCCGGCGGTGCCGAAGGCCTCGTAGCGGTCGATGCACAGGTCACGCATGGCGGAGACGGTCTCCTTGAGGAACTTGCGCGGGTCGAACTCGCTGGGGTTCTCGGCCAGGAAGCGGCGCACCGCGCCGGTGGAGGCCAGGCGCAGGTCGGTGTCGATATTGACCTTGCGCACCCCATGCTTGATGCCCTCGATGATCTCCTCGACGGGTACGCCGTAGGTCTCGGGGATCTCGCCGCCGTGGGCGTTGATCACCTCGAGCCACTCCTGGGGCACCGAGGAGGAGCCGTGCATCACCAGGTGGGTGTCGGGGATGCGGGCGTGGATCTCCTTGATGCGCTGGATGGAGAGGGTGTCGCCGGTGGGCGGCCGGGTGAACTTGTAGGCGCCGTGGCTGGTGCCGATGGCGATGGCCAGGGCGTCCACGCCGGTGGCCTTGACGAAATCGGCGGCCTCCTCGGGATCGGTGAGCAGCTGCTCCATGTCCAGCTTGCCCTCGGCACCGATGCCGTCTTCCTCACCGGCCATGCCGGTTTCCAGGCTACCCAGGCAGCCGAGTTCGCCCTCCACGGAGACGCCACAGGCGTGGGCCATCTCCACGGTGCGGCGGGTGACGTCGACGTTGTACTCGTAGCTGGTCGGGGTCTTGCCATCCTCGCCCAGCGAGCCGTCCATCATCACCGAGGAGAAGCCCAGCTGGATGGAGCGCTGGCACACCCCGGGGCTGGTGCCGTGGTCCTGGTGCATGACTACCGGGATATGCGGAAACTCCTCCACCGCGGCCAGGATCAGGTGGCGCAGGAAGGGGGCGCCGGCGTACTTGCGGGCACCGGCGGAGGCCTGGACGATTACCGGGGAGTCGGTGCGATCCGCGGCTTCCATGATGGCGCGCATCTGCTCGAGGTTGTTGACGTTGAAGGCCGGCACGCCGTAGCCATGTTCGGCGGCGTGGTCCAGCAGCTGGCGCATGCTGATCAGTGCCATGTTCTCACCTGTCGTTCGTGGTGGCGGCGGCACCGTGTGGCGCCGCCGCGTGGAGAGTCGTGATCGGGGTTCGTCTAGTCTATCAGGCCTGGGCCGCGGCGGCTTCCAGGGCGGCCACCGCCGGCAGGGTCTTGCCCTCGACGTATTCGAGGAAGGCTCCGCCTCCGGTGGAGATGTAGGAGACCTGCTCGGCGATGCCGTACTTGTCGATGGCCGCCAGGGTGTCGCCGCCGCCGGCGATGGAGAAGGCCGGGCTCTCGGCGATGGCGCGGGCGATCACCTCGGTGCCGTGGCCGAACTGGTCGATCTCGAACACGCCCACCGGGCCGTTCCACAGGATGGTGCCGGCGTCCTTGAGCATGGCCGCCAGGCGCGCCGCGCTCTCGGGGCCGATATCGAGGATCATCTCGTCGTCGCTTACCTGGTCCACCGGCTTGACGATGGCCTCGGCGGCGTCGGAGAACTCGGTGGCCACCACCACATCCGAGGGCAGCGGGATCTCGACCTTCGCCATCAACGCCTTCGCCTGGTCGATCAGGTCGGCCTCATGCAGCGACTTGCCGACGTTGTGGCCCGCCGCAGCGATGAAGGTGTTGGCGATGCCGCCGCCGACGATCAGCTGGTCGCACTTCTCGGAGAGGGCGTTGAGCACCTCCAGCTTGGTGGAGACCTTGGAACCGCCGACGATGGCCGCCATGGGACGCGCCGGGGTCGCCAGTGCCTTTTCCAGGGCGTCGAGTTCGGCGGCCAGCAGCGGGCCGGCGCAGGCCACGGGGGCGAAGCGCGCCACGCCGTGGGTGGAGGCCTGGGCGCGGTGGGCGGTGCCGAAGGCATCCATCACGTAGACGTCGCACAGCGCCGCATACTGCTTCGCGAGGGCCTCGTCGTCCTTCTTCTCGCCGCGGTTGAAGCGCACGTTCTCGAGCAGCACCACCTCGCCATCCTCGCTGGCGACCTCGTCTTCCAGATACTCCTTGACCAGGCGCACCGGACGGCCCAGCAGCTCGCCGAGGTGCGCGGCGACCGGGGCCAGGGAGAACTCCTCGGCGGGTTCGCCCTCGGTGGGACGCCCCAGGTGGCTCATCAGCAGCACCCGCGCGCCGCCGTCCAGGGCGGCCTGGATGGAGGGCAGGGCGGCGCGCAGGCGGGCGTCGCTGGTCACCTTGCCGTGCTTGACGGGCACGTTGAGGTCCTCGCGGATCAGCACGCGCTTTCCGCTGAGGTCGAGGTCGGTCATCTTGCGCACGTTCATCGGGGCGTGTTCCTCATCTTGGGAAACCGGAAGGGGATCAGGGGGTGTCGAGGGGCATGGCGGCCAGGCGCCGGGCGACGTCGAGCATGCGGTTGGCGAAGCCCCACTCGTTGTCGAACCAGCACAGCAGCTTGATCAGGCGGCCGCCGGCCACCCGGGTCTGGGTGGCGTCCACGATACCGGAGCGCGGATCGTGGTTGAAGTCGACCGAGGCCATGGGCTCCTCGGTGTAGCCCAGCAGCCCGGCCAGCCGTCCGCGGCTGGCCTCGGCGAGCAGGGCGTTGACCTCGGCGGCACTGGTATCGCGGCGTACCGTGATGGCCAGGTCCATCACCGAGACGTTGATGGTCGGCACGCGCACGTGCAGGCACTCGAAGCGTCCGGCCAGGTGGGGCATCAGGCGATTGATGCCCCGCGCCAGGCCGGTATCCACCGGCACGATGGAGTGCATCGCCGAGCGGGTCAGGCGCAGGTCGGTCTGGTGGTAGGCGTCGATCACCGGCTGGTCATTCATTGCCGAGTGAATGGTAGTGGTGACGCCGTGCTCGATGCCCAGCGCCTCGTCGAGCACGGTGAGTACCGGCACCAGGCAGTTGGTGGTGCAGGAGGCCGCCGAGACGATGCGTTGAGTCGGCGCCAGTTCGTGGTCATTGATGCCGCTGACGATGGTGGCGTCGACATCAGCTTCGGCCGGCTGAGAGAACAGCAGGCGACCGGCGCCGGCGGCCAGGTGGCGCTCGGCGGTGGCACGTTCCTTGAAGCTGCCGGAACACTCGAGCACCAGATCGATGCCGAGCTCCGCCCAGGGCAGGCGGTCGGGGTCGGGTTCGCTGAGCACGCGAATCGCCCGACCATCGACCACCAGCTGGCCGTCGCGGGCACTCACCTCGCCGGGAAAGCGGCCGTGGGTGGTGTCGTAGCGGGTCAGGTAGGCGATGGTGGCCAGGTCGGAGAGCTCGTTGATCGCCACGATCTCGAGCTCAGGCTCGTGGTCGAGAGGCCCTGTCCGGCGTTGCGCGGCGCCCTCTTGTTGCTCGGCTCTGTTTTGCTCGATCAGGGCGCGCAGCACGCACTGGCCGATGCGGCCGTAACCGTTGATGGCGATGCGATGGGCCATGGCGCTGGGAGTCTCTTCTGCGGGCATCGAGGACCGGCGATTCTAGCGTATTTCAGCCGATGAGTCCCGGCAGGTGCCAGGCCAGCGGCAGCAGCAGGGCGGTGAGGATGCCGGTGAGGCTCATGCCCAGCGAGGCGAAGGCGCCGGCGGTGGGGCCGATCTCGAAGGCACGCACCGTGCCCAGGGCGTGGCCATTGATACCCAGTGCCAGGCCCAGCAGGCGCTCGTCACGGATGTCGAGCCAGCGTGCCACCAGGCCAACGCAGCCGATGGCTGCCACGCCGGTGACCAGCAGGCCGCCCATCATCAGCGCCACCGAGCCGCCGAGCCGCTCGGTGATACCTATGGCGATGGGCGCGGTGACCGACTTGGGAGCCAGTGAGGCGAGGATCTCGGGTGGCGCCCCCAGCAGCCAGGCGATACCCACCGCGTAGAGGGCGGCCATGCCGGCGGCGATCGGCAGGCACAGCAGCAGCGGCCGCCATAGCGCGCGGATATGCCCCATCTGTTGGTATAGCGGCAGGCCCAGCGCCACCGTGGCCGGACCCAGCAGCAGCATCAGCCAGCCCGCCCCCGCGTGGTAGTCGGCGTAGTCGATGCCGAGCAGCCACAGCGCGGCAGCCAGCAGCAGGGCAGCGACCAGGATCGGTGGGCACCAGGCGGGGGCCCGGACGGCACGGAACAGACGCTCGCCAGCGAAGTAGGCGGCCAGGGTCAGCGCCACGGCGGCAAGGGGATTGGCCATCAGGTGCGTGATCAGCTCACTCATGGGTCGCCTCCCGGGTGCCTGCATCTTCATCTCCGACCAGTCGGCGCATCAGCCACAGGGTGGTGAAGACGCTCAGCAGGGTACCCAGCAGCAGGGCGGTGAGGATGGCCACCAGCTGCCCGGCCAGTTCGTCGAGCATGAAGAAGATCCCTACCACCCCGGGCATGATCAGCAGCGCCAGGGCGGCGATCAGCGGTCGTGCCGCGGCGGCGATATCATCGAAGCCGCCACTGTGGAGAACAAGCCAGGCCGTGAGCGAGAGCATGCCGGCGACGCCGGCGGAGACCGGCAGGCCGGTGAGGGTGATCAGTACCTCGCCGAGCAGCAGGAAGCCGATCAGCCAGAGGAAACCGCGCAATGCGGGCATCGGGTAGCCTCGTGAGTCGCGACAGCAGAAGGCGTGCATGTTAGCACGCTACTCGTGTGCCGGCCGCCGCGGCCTCGGCCTGAGGCGGTGGCCGGGCAACGAAAAAGGGCACGACCGGCCGGGCGTGCCCCTCTTCGTCATCGGCTCCCGAGGGATTAGCCCTCGAGCAGTTCGGTGGCCTGCTTGACCACGTTCTCCACGGTGAAGCCGAAGTGCTTGAAGAGATCGCCCGCCGGGGCGGATTCACCGTAGCTCTTCAGGCCGATGACGCGGCCCTCCAGGCCGACGAACTTGTACCAGTAGTCGGCGTGACTGGCCTCGATGGCCAGGCGCTTGGTCACGGCCTTTGGCAGCACGCTCTCGCGGTACTCGGCCTCCTGGCCGTTGAAGCGGTAGGTGGAGGGCATGGAGACCACGCGCACGGCACGCCCCTGCTGGGTGAGTTCGGCGGCGGCATCCATGGCCAGGCCCACCTCGGAGCCGGTGGCGATCAGGATCAGCTCGGGGGTGCCCTCGCAGTCCTGCAGGATGTAGCCGCCACGCTGGATGTTGGCGAGCTGCTGCTTGGTGCGCTTTTGGTGGGGCAGGCCCTGGCGCGAGAGGATCAGGGCGGTGGGGCCCGACTGGCGCTTGAGCGCCGCGTTCCAGGAGGCCGCGGTCTCGGCGGCATCGCAGGGCCGCCAGATCAGCAGGTTGGGGGTCGAGCGCAGGCTGGTGAGCTGCTCGATCGGCTGGTGGGTGGGGCCATCCTCACCCAGGCCGATGGAGTCGTGGGTGAAGACGTAGATGGCCTGCTTACCCATCAGCGCCGCCATGCGCACGGCGTTGCGCATGTACTCCATGAAGATCAGGAAGGTGGCGCCGTAGGGGATGAAACCGCCATGCAGGGCGATGCCGTTCATGATCGCGCCCATGCC
The DNA here is from genome assembly GCF_021282295.1 of Halomonas sp. G15. Classification (NCBI taxonomy): domain Bacteria; kingdom Pseudomonadati; phylum Pseudomonadota; class Gammaproteobacteria; order Oceanospirillales; family Halomonadaceae; genus Halomonas; species Halomonas sp. G15. The sequence continues at coordinate 10,146 of NZ_JAJSPA010000032.1, forward strand.
GAACTCGCGCACCCCGTAGTGCAGGTAGTTGCCATCCGGCGTCTCAGGGGTGATCGCCTTCGCCCCGTCCCAGAAGGTCAGGTTGGAGGGCGCCAGGTCGGCGCTGCCGCCGAGCAGCTCCGGCAGCGCCGGCCCTAGTGCGTTGAGGCAGTTGAGCGAGGCCTTGCGCGAGGCGATGTTCTCGGCATCGTCCTGCGTCTTCTGCAGTGTCGCCTCCGTGGGCAGCTCCAGAGGGAGCTTGCCGGCCATGCGGCGTTCGAACTCCGTGGCCAGCTCGGGGTAGGCCTCGGCGTAGCGCTCGAATCGGGCCTGCCACGCCTGCTGGCGGGTCTGGCCGGCTTCGCTGGCGTCCCAGCCCTGATAGATCGCCTCGGGGATATGGAAGGGGGCGTGGGGCCAGCCCAGCTGCGCGCGGGCGGCGGCGACCTCGTCGTCGCCCAGGGGTGCGCCGTGGCACTCCTCCTTGCCCTGCTTGTTGGGGGCGCCGAAGCCGATCACCGTCTTGCAGATGATCAGGCTGGGCTTGTCATCCTGGCTGCGCGCGGTCTCGATGGCGGCGCGGACCTCCTCTGGCTTGTGGCCATCGACGTTGGGCACCACGTGCCAGCCGTAGGCCTCGAAGCGCTTGGCGGTATCGTCGGTGAACCAGCCCTCGACCTCACCATCGATGGAGATTCCGTTGTCGTCGTAGAAGGCGATCAGCTTGCCGAGCTTCTGGGTGCCGGCCAGGGAGCAGACCTCATGGGAGATCCCCTCCATCAGGCAGCCATCCCCCACGAATACATAGGTGTGGTGGTCGACCACGTTGTGGCCAGGGCGGTTGAACTGGGCCGCCAGGGTCTTCTCGGCGAATGCCATGCCCACGGCATTGGCCAGGCCCTGGCCCAGCGGGCCGGTGGTGGTCTCGACGCCGGGCGTATAGCCAAGCTCGGGATGGCCAGGGCACTTGGAGTGCAGCTGGCGGAAGTTCTGCAGCTCCTCGAGGCCCAGCTCGTAGCCGGTGAGGTGGAGCAGGGAGTAGAGCAGCATGGAGCCGTGACCGTTGGAGAGCACGAAGCGGTCACGGTCGGGCCACTTCGGGTCGGCCGGGTTGTGCTGGAGGTAGTCGTTCCACAGCACCTCGGCGATATCGGCCATGCCCATGGGGGCGCCGGGATGGCCGGACTTGGCCTTCTGGACGGCATCCATGGAGAGGGCGCGAATGGCGTTGGCCAGTTCGAAACGTGACGGCATGGGGAAGCTCCTCGCCTGCGGCATAATATGCGTGCGGTCCACGCCGTGGGGCGGCGGGGACGGGCTGTCTGGCTGGATCGGGTGCCGCGCGGGACGGGCGTGGCACGGTCGAAGTCGGTGGCGTATTGTCGCCGACTTGACGTCGCGCTTCAAATCGTGGATGCCGGGTGCAGGCCCAGCGTGTAGACTCTTGGCCCCAATATGAGGCCCACCGCGGCCTGTTTTTGTGACTTGTTGTGACATCCGTGACACCACGGTCGAGGACGCCATGAGCGAATACTCCCTGTTTACCTCCGAATCCGTCTCCGAGGGGCACCCGGACAAGATCGCCGACCAGATCTCCGATGCCGTGCTCGACGCCATCATCGCCCGCGACAAGCAGGCCCGGGTGGCCTGCGAGACCCTGGTCAAGACCGGCGTGGCGATCGTTGCCGGCGAGATCACCACCTCCGCCTGGGTCGATCTCGAGGCCATCGTGCGCGAGGTGATCACCGGCATCGGCTACACCTCCTCAGATGTGGGCTTCGACGGCCAGACCTGCGGCGTGCTCAACCTGATCGGCAAGCAGAGCGTGGATATCGCCCAGGGCGTCGACCGCAGCAAGCCCGAGGACCAGGGGGCCGGCGACCAGGGGCTGATGTTCGGCTACGCCACCAACGAGACCGACAGCTACATGCCGGCACCGATCCACTACGCCCACCGCCTGGTGGAGCGCCAGGCGGAGCTGCGCAAGCACGGCCTGCTGCCCTGGCTGCGTCCGGATGCCAAGAGCCAGCTCACCTTCCGCTACGACGCCGCGGGCAGGCCCTGTGCGGTGGATGCCATCGTGCTCTCCACCCAGCACGACCCGGGCATCGACCAGCAGGAGCTGCGCAAGATGGTCAAGCGCGAGATCATCGAGCAGGTGATTCCCGCCGAGTGGCTCTCTGCCGAGACCAAGTACCATATCAACCCCACCGGCAAGTTCGTGATCGGTGGCCCGGTGGGCGACTGCGGCCTGACCGGCCGCAAGATCATCGTCGATACCTACGGCGGCACGGCCCGCCACGGCGGCGGCGCCTTCTCCGGCAAGGACCCCTCCAAGGTCGATCGCAGCGCCGCTTACGCGGGCCGTTACGTGGCCAAGAACATCGTCGCCGCCGGTCTCGCCGACAAGTGCGAGATTCAGGTCTCCTATGCCATCGGCGTGGCCGAGCCGACTTCCGTCTCGGTCAATACCTTCGGCACCGGCAAGGTGGATGATGCGCGGATCATCGAGCTGGTGCGCGAGCACTTCGACCTGCGGCCCAATGCCATCACCCGCATGCTCGACCTGCTGCACCCCATGTACCGGCTGACCGCGGCCTACGGGCACTTCGGTCGCGAGCCCTTCGAGACCTCCTACACCTGGACCGACACCCAGGGTCAGGAGCATACCGAGACCTTCACCGCCTTCCCCTGGGAGAAGACCGATCGTGCCCACGCCTTGCGTCAGGCCGCCGGTCTCTAGGAAAAGCCAGGTCATGTAAGCCCAGGCTTACAGGGAATGACGGGCCCCGCCGGCAGCGCCGCGCGGGGCCCGTTGCTAGGGTGAGGGTAACCCTCGTCCACGGTGCCGCCCATGCGCCTGTATCGTCTGCTGCGCTCCCTGCGATGGGTCGGGCTGCTGATCCTCCTGGCCGTCCCGGTCGCCGCCGCCCCCTGTCCGACCCCGCCTTCGTCCGCGGCGGTCGAGGCCCTGATGGCGCGCCTGGCCGAATGGGACGAGGCCTACTACCGGCGCGGCCAGTCTGCGGTAAGCGACGACGTCTACGATCAGGCCCGAACACGCCTCGAGGCCTGGCGGCGTTGCTTCCCCGAGCGGGTGCCTGCGGCGGTGGCGCCGGGCTACCCGCCCGGCGAGGCGCGCCACCCGATCCCCCAGACGGGACTGGCCAAGCTACCGGACGCCGAGGCGGTGGCACGCTGGCTGGTGCGCCGCCGCGATGCCTGGATCCAGCCCAAGGTGGACGGGGTGGCGGTGACCCTGGCCTATCGTCGCGGAGAACTGGTGGCGGCCATCAGCCGCGGCGACGGCGAGCGGGGGCAGGACTGGATTCGGCGGGTGAGGCGTCTGCCAGCGGTGCCGGCCCGTCTGCCCGAACCGCGGGATGCCGTGCTGCAGGGCGAGCTCTACCGACGCCTCGAGGGCCATGTGCAGGCCGAGGCCGGCGATGGTGGGGCGCGTGCCGAGGTAAGCGGCCTGATGGCGAGGGAAGCGCTGGGTGATGACGCCGCGGAGCGGATCGGGCTGTTCGTCTGGGACTGGCCCGACGGCCCGAATGACATGGACGAGCGGCTGGAAGGGCTCGCGGCGCTGGGCTTCGTGGATACGGCGGCCTATACCCATCCGGTGGCCGACCTCGCCGCGGTCAAGCGTTGGCGCCGGACCTGGTTCCAGGGCCCGCTGCCCTTCGCCACCGACGGGGTGGTGCTGCGCCAGGCCTCGCGCCCGGCCGCCGCTGCCTGGCGGGCCGAGCCACCCGACTGGGCGGTGGCCTGGAAGCATCCGCCCCGGGAGGCGCTGGCCGAGGTGCGCGGGGTGGAGTTTCGCATCGGCCGCACCGGTCGCATCACCCCGCTGCTCCATCTGCACCCGGTGACTCTGGAGGGGCGCACCATCCGTCGGGTCGGTGTGGGGTCGCTCTCCCGCTGGCGCGAGCTGGATATCCATGCCGGCGACCACGTCATCATCGCCCTGGCCGGACTGACCATTCCCCGCCTCGAGGCGGTGGCCTGGCGCGGGGCCGAACGTCGACCGCTGCGCCTGCCGGACCCCGAGGCCTATCACGCCCTGAGTTGCCTGCGCGCCTCGCCGGGGTGCGAGGCTCAGTTCCTGGAGCGCCTGGCCTGGCTATCGGGCCCCGAGGCGCTGGACCTCGCCGGCGTCGGCCCGGGCACATGGGAGGCGTTGGTGGAGGCCGGTCTGATCGAGGAGCTGCTCGACTGGCTGACCCTGGATCAACGCGCTCTCCGTCGTGCCCACGGTATCGGCGAGGTGCGTGCGGGCAGGCTGATGGCCACCTTCGCGGCGACCAGGGAGTCAGCCTTCGCTCGCTGGCTGCAGGCGCTGGGCGCGCCGCCCGGGGTGGAGGCCGGCCTCCCGGCCGACTGGAAAACCCTGGCCGGGCAGGGAGTCGACGACTGGGCGGCCCTGCCCGGGGTGGGGCCGGAGCGCGCCGAGGGACTGACCGAGTTCTTCGCCCACCCCGAAGTGCGACGCCAGGCCGAGCGGCTGGCAGGCCTGGGAGTGGCCGGCTTCAGGCGTTGATTGTCGCCGTCTCGGCTTGCTGCCTATAGTGAGGGGCATGCCCTTCGCCGTCCCCTTCGCAATCCATGAGGTGAGCCCATGAACCAGCCCGCCGTGACCACGCCCGCGACGCAGGACTTCAAGGTCGCCGACCTTTCCCTGGCCGACTGGGGGCGTCGCGAGATCCGCATCGCCGAGACCGAGATGCCGGCGCTGATGACGATTCGCGAGCAGTACCGCGAGTCCCGGCCGCTGGCGGGAGCCCGCATCGCCGGCTGCATCCACATGACCATCCAGACCGCGGTGCTGATCGAGACGCTGATCGACCTGGGCGCCAGCGTGCGCTGGTCCTCCTGCAACATCTTCTCCACCCAGGACCATGCCGCCGCCGCCATCGCCGCCGCGGGTATCCCGGTATTTGCCTGGAAGGGCGAGACCGAGGAGGAGTTCTGGTGGTGCATCGAGCAGACCGTGGCAGGGCCGGATGGCTGGGCGCCCAACCTGGTGCTCGACGATGGCGGCGACCTGACGCTGCTGCTTCACGAGAAGCGCCCCGAGCTGCTCGACGCCATCCACGGCATCTCTGAAGAGACCACCACCGGGGTGCACCGGCTGCAGGAGATGCTGCGCGGCGGCTCGCTCAGGGTGCCGGCCATCAACGTCAACGATGCCGTGACCAAGTCGAAGAACGACAACAAGTACGGCTGCCGCCACTCCCTCAACGACGCCATCAAGCGCGCCACCGACCACCTGCTGGCCGGCAAGCAGGCATTGGTGGTGGGCTACGGCGACGTGGGCAAGGGCTCGGCGGCCTCGCTGCGCCAGGAGGGCATGATCGTCAAGGTCGCGGAGATCGACCCGCTGTGCGCCATGCAGGCCTGCATGGACGGCTATGAGGTGGTCTCGCCCTACGTCGGCGGCGAGAACCTCGGCCTGGAAAGCATCGACCGCGGCCTGCTCGCGCGCATCGATCTGGTGGTGACCTGCACCGGCAATATCGGCGCCTGCGACGCCGCCATGCTGCAGACCCTCAAGCCCGGGGCGGTGGTGTGCAACATCGGCCACTTCGACAGCGAGATCGATACTGGCTACATGCGCCGCCACTGGCACTGGGAGGAGGTCAAGCCCCAGGTGCACAAGGTCTATCGCGACAGCAAGCCCGACGAGTTCGACCCTGCCAGCCGCGACTACCTGATCCTGCTCTCCGAGGGGCGCCTGGTGAACCTGGGCAACGCCACCGGCCACCCCTCCCGGGTGATGGACGGCTCCTTCGCCAACCAGGTGCTGGCGCAGATGCACCTCTACCAGGGGCGCTTCGCCGAGCTGCCGGCCGGAGAGAAAACCGCAGCGCTCACTGTGAGCGTGCTGCCGCGCCACCTCGACGAGGAGGTGGCCCGCTACATGGTGGAGGGCTTCGGCGGGGTGATCACCCGCATGACCGAGGCCCAGGTCGACTACACCGGCGTGCCGGCGGACGGCCCCTACAAGCCTAACGACTACCGTTACTGACTTATCCTGGGCCAGTGGATCCACTGGCGAGAAGCGCCGGGGGCAGGCCGAAGAGGAGGTCCTACGCCAGGGATGGCGTCGGTAGCGCCCAGGGATGGGTTCACAGCGCCTCCTCGCAGGCCTGCCGCCGGAATAGCTTCGAGCCAACTGCGCTGCTGGGTGGCGCCTTTTAAAGTGCAGCCAGGCGTATCATCAGCGTCAGGTAGAAGGGGATCAGCAGCGGGGCTGCCAGGGTGGTGACCAGCACCGCCTGGGCGCCCTTGGCCGGGGCGATGCCCAGCTCCATGGCCACTACCACCACGTTGGCGGCCATGGGCACCACACCCAGCAGCAGCATGGCCATGGCCAGTTCGGGAGAGAGCGGAGCCACGGCCTGGAGCAGTAGCACCGCGCCCAGCGCCAGCAGCGGCCAGAGCACACAGCGGATCGCCACGCAGGCACCGATAAAGCGGGCATCCACCTCCCGGATGCTGACTCTCCCCAGCGTCATGCCGATGATCATCATGCCCAGCAGGGTGTAGGTCGCCGGGAATACCGCCAGTCCCTGCATGGCTGCCGCCGGCACATCAATCCCCAGGCCGCTGACCACGAGTGCCGCCAGGAAGGCATAGACCAGCGGCAGTCGCACGATCTTGGCCAGGCTCTCGGCCACCGAGAACTGCCCCCGAGCGCTCAGGTAGAAGCCCACCGTGAACTCGTAGAGGGTGATGCCCAGCACACAGAACAGGTAAAGCGTGACCCCCTCCGGCGGCAGCAGCACCAGGGCCACCGGCAGGCCGAAGTAGCCGGTATTGCCGGTGCCGGCGGAGAAGGCCAGCAGGGCGCTCTCCTGGGGCGCGAAGGTGCCGCGGGTCAGGCGATGCACCAGCAGGGCGAGCAGGCTGGCCACCGCGAAGGCCGCCAGGGTCAGCAACAGGTAGGTGGGGGTGGGGCCGCCCTGCACCAGGCCGCGGAAGAAGGTCAGTGGCGCCACCAGGTAGATCAGCAGGGTGGCGATGGGGCGCGGGTCCACCGCGAGACGCCGTGCGGCCAGCCAGCCCAGGGCGACATAGCTCAGGAGGGTCCACAGTGGGCCCATCAGGGCGCCGGGGTCGATGGCGTGCATGTAATGTTCCCTGTTGCATGACTCGAGGGCACATGATGCCCGGGGTGGCGCCGGTCGCCAACTTGAATGAAATCGATATGGCACCGCGGATCTTTCATTGGTGGCGAGGACGCAGACTCGTCACAATGGTCCCATCATGCAAACGCCTCATGAGGAGACCCGATGAGCACGCAGCAACACCCGCTGGGCATCAGCTTCGAATTCTTCCCGCCCAACACCGAGGCCGGCCGCGAGAAGCTGATCGGGGTGCGCGACGCTCTGGCCGAGCGCTCGCCGCGCTTCTTCTCGGTGACTTACGGCGCCGGTGGCTCCACCCAGGACCGCACCCTGAACACCGTGCGCCAGGTCCGTGAGGCGGGCATCACCACCGCGCCGCACCTCTCCTGCATCGGCAGCGAGAAGGCGCAACTGCGCGACCTGCTGGCCCGTTACCGCGAGGAGGGCATCGACAACCTGGTGGCCCTGCGTGGCGACCTGCCCTCGGGCATGGGCGGCATCGGCGAGTTCCGCTATGCCAACGAGCTGGTGGAGTTCATCCGCGAGGAGACCGGCGATCACTTCGAGATTGCCGTGGCCGCCTATCCGGAGTCGCATCCCCAGGCGCCCAGTTTCGAGCGTGACGTCGAGAACTTCGCCCGCAAGGTGAAGGCCGGTGCCAACCTCGCCATCACCCAGTACTTCTTCAACGCCGACGCCTACTTCCACTTCGTGGACCGGGCGCGTGCCCTGGGCGTCGAGGCGCCCATCGTGCCGGGCATCATGCCGATCACCAACTATGCCAAGCTGGCGCGCTTCTCCGACGCCTGCGGGGCCGAGATTCCGCGCTGGATGCGCAAGCAGCTCGAGGCCTACGGCGACGACAGCGAGTCCATTGCCGCCTTCGGTGAGGAGGTGATCACACGCCTCTGCCAGCGCCTGCTCGATGGCGGCGCGCCGGGCCTGCACTTCTACACGCTCAACCAGGCGGCGCCGAGCCTGCGCATCGTCGATAATATCGTCGGCTGACATCGATCGCGGCACCTCACATGACGCAGCGAGCCCCGCCATCTGGCGGGGCTCGCTGCGTTGGACTCCCTGTATTGGAGCAGTGCCCCGCCTTGGGCGGGGCCGGGTCCTCAGCTCGAGGCGGAAGCCGGCGAGGCGCCCCCACCGCCCTTGCCGTGAAGCTTGCGCTGCATCAGGAACAGCGCGGTGCCGATGGCCAGGCCGGCGATATCGGTGTAGATGCCGCCGTAGATCATGAACAGCGCACCGATCAGCATCACGATTCGCTGCCAGGCCTTCACCGGGCCAAAGAACCAGGCCTGGACCACGGCGGCCAGCAGCACGATACCCAGGGTGGCGGTGACGCCGACCCGCAGGATCTGCATCCAGGAGCCTTCCATCAGCATGGCCGGGCTGTAGAAGAACATGAAGGGCACGATGAAGGCGGCCAGGCCGATCTTGAACGAGGCCACTGAGGTGCCCATGGCATTGTCGCCGGAGATGCCCGCCGCGGCGTAGGAGGCCAGGGCCACCGGCGGGGTGATCGCCGAGACCACCGCGAAGTAGAACACGAAGAAGTGCGCCACCAGCGGCTGGATGCCGATGCCGATCAGGCCCGGGGCGACCACCGAGGCGGCCACCGCGTAGGCGGCGGTCGTCGGCATGCCCATGCCGAGCAGGATCGAGATGCACATGGCGAAGAACAGCGCCAGCAGCTGGCTGACCCCGGCCAGGCCGAGCAGCAGTGAGGAGAAGCGTGCGCCGACCCCGGTCAGGGCGATGACGCCGACGATCAGGCCGGCACAGGCGCACACGGCGATGATCTGGATCGACATGGTGCCGGCCAGCTGCAGCGCCGTGAGGATGGCGCGAAGCCCCATGCGGTGAGGAGTGAGCCAGCTCACCATGGCCGCCGAAGCGGTGGCCAGGGTGCCGGCGCGGATCACCGAGTAGCCCATGAACAGGGCGGCGATCAGGATGATGATCGGCGTGAACAGGTAGACCTGCTTGGCCAGGCGACGGAATTGCGGGATCTCCTCCTTGCGCATGCCGCGCATGCCCTTGCGGGCGGCCTCGAAGTCCACCATGCAGTAGATCGACAGGAAGTAGAGGATGGCGGGGATCAGCGCCGCCACGGCGATCTCGGTATAGGGGATGCCGGTGACCTCGGCCATGATGAAGGCGCCGGCGCCCATGATCGGCGGCATGATCTGCCCGCCGGTGGAGGCGGCGGCCTCGATGGCCCCGGCGCTGCGTGCCGGGTAGCCGACCTTCTTCATCAGCGGGATGGTCAGCGAGCCGGTGGAGACCACGTTGCCGGCCGAGGTGCCGTTGATCATGCCCATCAGGCCGGAGGCGAAGATGGAGACCTTGGCGGGGCCACCGCGGGCCCGGCCGGCGGCGGCGAAGGCGAAGTTGACGAAGTAGTCGCCGACCTTGGAGGCCTGCAGGAAGGCGGCGAAGATGATGAACAGGATGATGTAGGTGGACGAGACCGCGGTGGTCGGCCCGAGGATGCCGGCGTCGGTATAGACCTGGCTGAAGAAACGGTTGAGGGACAGCCCCGGGTAGCCCAGGAAGCCCGGCAGGTACGGGCCGGCGAAGACGTAGATCAGGAAGATCGCCGAGATGGTCACCAGCGCCAGGCCGGCGACCCGGCGGGTCAGCTCGAGGATCAGCAGCGAGCCGGCGATGGCCGCATAGGAGATGCCGACGGGGGCGAAGGGGGTACCGGTGGAGGCGCGCAGCGGGCTGTTAAACATCACCAGCAGGTAGCCGGCCACCGACAGGGAACAGACCATCAGCACCAGATCGGCGGGGGAGAGTGTCTCGCGCACCTGGCGGTAGCCCCAGGAGAGCAGGATGGCGGCGGCGGTGGTCAGCATCAGCGGATAGCCGAAGTGCCAGGCCTCGATCTCAGGGGCGATGCGCAGGGCGCCTGCGTCGATCGCCTGATACATCATCACCACTCGCACCAGGGTGTAGAGCGCCGGGATCAGCAGGGCGTAGCTCAGCCAGCGCATCCAGGCGGCGGAGCGCTCGTGCTCCTGGTCGGCGAAACGGGTGCCGGCATAGAAGCCGAAACCGAGGATCAGCGCGCCGGCGATGTGCAGGATGCGAAACGACCAGGTCTCCAGCGGGTAGACGTTCAGCGAGACCAGGTGGAACAGCGAGTAGGCGATGGCCAGGGCGCCGAACAGCAGCCACTGCCAGCCGGCATAGAGCCGCCGGTTGGATTCGGCGGCGACCTCATCGACGCCCTCGGCGTTGATGGGCTGGACGACGTCGTCAGCGGCGACGTCGTCTCGGGAATCGGGGGAGTGCGACATGAAGACACCCTTGGGTGTGGGACGAAACGACAAGCATGCCGCCCCGGATCGGTGAGGGAGCCGGGGCGGCGTTCAGGGTGGAACGGCTTACAGCTTCAGATCGTCGGGGATCTCGTGGCCGTTTTCCTCATACCAGCGCACGGCGCCCGGGTGGAACGGCAGCACGGTGTTGTACTGGATGTTCTCCGGGATGCTGGTGGCGGCGCTGCGGTGGACGTCCATCATCTTGTCGTTGTTCTCCATGCTCAGCTTGGTGATCTCGTAGACGAAGTCCTCGGGCAGATCACAGCCGGCGATGGTGAAGTTCCACATGGAGACGGCGCGGGCGTCCTCCTCGAGGGTCTGGTAGGTGCTGGCCGGGATCATGAACGGCGAGACCGGGAACGCCTCGAGGACCTGGGCCTGCTCCTCTTCGGTGAACTCGACGATGTTGATGTCGGTCTGCACCTCGAGCTGGCTGACCGCGGGGATCGGGATGCCGGCGGCGAAGGCGATGACATCGATCAGGCCGTCCTGCAGCTGGCCGCCCAGGTCGTTCCAGCCGCCGTTGCGGCGCTCGAAGTCGACGCCCAGCTCCTCGAGGATGGCCGGGAAGTAGGTGTCGGAGGTGGAGGCCGCCGGGCCGAAGCCGATGCTGGCGCCGTCGGGGATGTCGGCGATCGAGGTGATGCCGCTGTCGGACAGGGCGGTGATGGAGAACGGGGTCTCGTACATCGGGAACAGCGCACAGACGTTGTCCATCGGCACGCCGGGAGCCAGCGGGCTCTCGCCGGCCAGGGCCTCGGCGGCGGGGCCCATGGTGGTCAGGCCCAGGGCCAGCTCACCGGTGTGCACCAGGGCGAGGTTCTGGTTGGGGCCGCCGGTGACCTCGCCGCCGCCGGAGATGCCCAGCTCGTCGGCGATCAGGTTGGCCCAGCCGGAGCCATAGACGAAATAGGTGCCGCCCTGGCTGGCGGTGCCCACGGTAAAGTTATCTGGCCAGTCGCTGCGATCCTGGGCGGAGGCCGAGGCGGCGACCAGCAGGGTGCCGGCGACGGTGCCGGCGAGCAGCTTGGTGGAGAGAAGACGCATGGCGTGACTCCATTGCATGTTGTCGTTGGTGATGTCCCGGGCGCCTGGCGCCCGGCAGGAGCCCTCTCAGTCTGGCAGCTCCTGTCGGGCATGCCGTCGGCGTCGGGGCGCGGCTTTCAACGTAGGGCGTTCATTCCGCTACACGGCAATGAATATAGCAAGGGTCGGACCATCTTCTTGGAAAGGCTTTGATATCAGTCAATTGGAAAGCCTTTATCCGACCTTGGTCGAATTCCCTCCGGCGTCGAAGGGGCGGTTTCTCGCACTCTGGGTCGTCGGCAGTGTGCGGAAATCCGCACATGTCTGTCGTCATGACTGGAAAGCGCAGTTGGGCAGGTGAGAGTGGCGCTACGCCGCCAGGGCGCCGATCAGCCGGCTGGCCTGGTGCAGGTCGTTCAGCAGCGAGGAGGCGAGCCAGGGGTCGAGGCGGTGCTCGCGCAGGTGCTCCGCCAGGCGGCGCTGCCAGCGCTGGCGCACCTCGTCGATGGGCCCGGCGATATCGCTGGCCTCGGGGTCGTTGGCCAGGCGGTTGAGGCCCTGGGCGAGGGCGAGGCGGATCTCGTCGTGGGCCGCGCGCAGGGGGCTTGCCGGGGCAGCGTGGCGCAGCAGGCTGCGCTGGAGCACCTCGCCGAAGCGTACCGCCTCGACCATGCGCAGGGTGCGGGCGTAGAGGGTCTCGAGGCGGGCCTGCTGCTGCTCGGTCAGCGGCTCGTCGATGCGCGCGTAGAAGTCGAGGATCTCCGCCATCAGCGGCTTGATCCGCTCATGGTAGCGGGCGTTGACCGTCGGCCAGTCCTCGGGGGCGATAGGGCGCTCGACTACCTCGCGGGAGGGTGGGTGGCCGATCGCCTCGGCGCTGGGCACCAGGATTGCCGAGCAGAGCAGGTGGTAGGCGCGGCGATTGAGGCGATGGCACTCCTGCTCCATGGCGGCCATGGCGGTATCGGCGTGCTGTAGCGCGGCCGGCGTCAGATAGCGGGCCTGGGCCGGCAGGAGGTGGGTCGGCTGCGGGAAGAGGCGCTCGAGGCGTGTCGCCAGGCGCGGGATCCAGGGCAGCATCAGCAGGATGCCGAGCAGGTTGAACAGGGTGTGGAAGAGCGCCAGCTTGAGCGGCCAGGCATCCTCGGCCAGGCCGATAAACGCCCCGAGCTGATCCACCACCCAGGCCAGCGGCACCAGCAGGGCCAGGGCCACGGCGGCGGTGACCAGATTGAAGGCCACATGGGCCCCGGCCAGGCGCCTGGCCGGGGCCCCCGAGCCCAGCGCCCCCAGCACCGCTGTTACCGTGGTGCCGACGTTGGCGCCGATGGCCACCGCCAGGGCGGGCAGGTAGGGCAGCTGTCCCCCTGCCAGTGCCGCCAGGGTGATCAGCAGGGTGGCGTGGCTCGACTGCATCACCACCGTGGCCAGCACCCCGAAGAGCACGAACAGCGGCCAGTGCCAGGCGCTGCCGCCGGCCAGGCCGTCCAGCGAGAGTCCGTTCTGCCAGGCGGCGAAGCCCAGCTTCATGAAGTCGATGCCGAGGAACAGCAGGCCCACACCCAGCAGCAGCCCGGCGATGGCCGCGCGGCCGTCGTCCAGCAGCCGGGAACCGAGCAGGCCGATGGCCAGGAAGGGCATGGCGAAGGCGGCCAGGTCGAAGCGCAGGCCGAAGGCGGCGATCAGCCAGGCGCCAGTGGTGGTGCCGAGGTTGGCGCCGAACAGCAGGGCGATGGCGCCGGGCAGGGCGACCAGCCCGGCACCCACGAAGGACATGGCGAGCAGGGTGACCAGCGAGCTGGACTGCACCAGGGCGGTGGCCGCCGCCCCCACGCCGATGGCGCGCAGGGGCTTCGAGGTGGCGGCATGCAGCCAGCGGTCGAGGGTGCCGCCGGAGAGGCGCTTGATGGACTCCTGCAGGCGGGTCATGCCCCACAGGAAGAGCCCCAGCCCGGCGGCCAGGGTGGCCAGGTCGGGGCGCGCCAGCAGCAGGGCGGCGGCTGCGGCCAGGCCCAGCGCCTCCAGCTGCCGGCGTCGCGACAGCAGGGCCCGCGCCACTCCCTGGCGGGTCACCTCAGCGTCCCTTGGGGTCGAGGATCTTGACGGTCTGGAAGTCCTCGGCGGTGTCCTCCTGGTGGGGGCGGTTGACGCGGGTGGTCAGCTCCGGGGCAGCCTGCTCCTCGATGGGCAGCTGCTCGAAGAAGTCGCAGCTGACGCACTCGCGGTAGCGGATGCCGTTCTGCTCCCAGCTGCGGATGCGGTCCATCTCGGCGCAGCGCGGGCAGATGGCGCCGGCGATAAAGCGTTTCTGGACGGCCATGGGGACTCCTGTAGGCCTCGGCCCGTGGGCCGAGGCGTGTATGGCGAAGGATCAGCTGGCGCGGATACCGCTGTGGCGCAGCAGTGGCTCGACGCTGGGCGCACGGCCGCGGAAGGCCTGGAACAGCTCGGCGGCGTCGCGGGAGCCACCCCGCTCGAGGATCTCGGTGCGGAAGCGGTGTCCGGTCTCGGGATCGAAGATACCCGCTTCCTCGAAGGCACTCCAGGCATCGGCGGAGAGCACCTCGGCCCACTTGTAGCTGTAGTAGCCGGCCGCGTAGCCGCCGGCGAAGATATGGCCGAAGCCGTTCTGGAAGCGGTTGAAGTCGGCCCTGGGCACCACCGAGATGGCATCGCGCACCGCGTCGAGCAGTGCCTGGATCTCGGCGGCGGAGGGGGCCGCAAGCTCATGGTGCAGGCGCAGGTCGAACAGCGAGAACTCCAGCTGGCGCACCATGCCCATGGCGGACTGGAAGTTGCGGGCCGCCTGGAGCTTCTCGAGCAGCTTGGCGGGCAGCGGTTCGCCGCTGTCGACATGGCCGGCGATCAGGTCGAGCCCCTCGCGCTCCCAGCAGTAGTTCTCCATGAACTGGCTGGGCAGCTCCACGGCATCCCAGGCCACGCCGTTGATCCCGGAGATATCGGCGATGGTCTGTCGGGTCAGCATGTGGTGCAGGCCGTGGCCGAACTCGTGGAACAGGGTGGTCACCTCGTCGTGGGTGAGCAGCGCCGGCCGCTCCCCCACCGGGCGGGTGAAGTTGCAGGTCAGGTAGGCCACCGGCAACTGCAGGGAGTCGCCTTCGTGGCGGCGCACCCGGCACTCGTCCATCCAGGCGCCGCCGCGCTTGCCCTCGCGGGCGTAGAGGTCGAGGTAGAATCCGGCGATGGGCTCGCCCTGCTCCATGATACGGAAGAAGCGCACGTCCGGATGGTAGCGCGGGGCACTCTCGTCCTCGGCGAAGGTGACGCCGAACAGCCGCTCCACCACCCGGAACAGACCATCCACCACCTGCGGCGCGGGGAAGTAGGGGCGCAGCTGCTCCTCGTTGATGGCGTGGCGCTCCTCGCGAAGCTTCTCGCTGGCGTAGCCGATATCCCAGGGGGCGAGCTCGGCCATGCCCAGCCGCTGGCGGGCGAAGGCCTCGAGTTCGGCGAACTCCTCGCGTGCCTGGGGCACGGCGCGCCGGGCCAGGTCCTCGAGGAAGGCCTGGGCCTCGGCCGGGGACTCGGCCATCTTGGTTTCCAGCGAATAGTCGGCGTAGGTGGCGAAGCCCAGCAGCTCGGCCAGCTCGTGGCGAAGGGCGAGGATCTCCTCCATCAGCGGGGCGTTGTCATACTGGCCGGCGTGGGGGCCCTGGTCCGAGGCGCGGGTGACGAAGGCGGTGTAGACCTCGCGGCGCAGCTCGCTGTCGTCGGCGTAGGTGACCACCGGGAAGAAGCTGGGGAAGTCCAGGGTGATGCGGTAGCCCGCGACCCCCTTGGCCTCGGCGTTGGCACGCAGGGTGGCCAGGGCACTCTCGGGCAGGCCGGCAAGGCGTGACTCGTCGGCCAGGTCCAGGTGCCAGGCCTGGGTGGCGTCGAGCAGCTGGTTGGAAAAGGTGTTGGAGAGCTCGGAGAGGCGTGCCTTGATCTCGCCGTAGCGGCGCTTCTTCTCGGTGGGCAGGTCGACGCCGGCGAGGCGGAAGTCGCGCAGGGTGTTCTCCACGGTACGACGCTGGGCGTCGTCCAGCGTCTCCCAGGCAGCCCCCTCCTTCAGCGCCTGCCAGGCACGGAACAGCCCCTCGTGCTGGCCCAGCCAGGTGCTGTACTCGGAGAGCTTGCCCAGACAGGCCTGGTAGGCCTCGCGCAGCTCGGGATTGTTCATGGTGCCGTTGAGGTGGGAGACCGGCGACCAGGCGCGCGACAGGCGGTCGTTGAGCGACTCCAGCGGTGCGGCCAGGCTCTCCCAGCGGGGCGGCTCACTTTCGGCCCGCTCGACCAGCGCCTCGATGGCATGGCGGTTCTCGGCGAGCAGCTCGTCGATGGCCGGCACCACGTGCTCGGGGCGGATGGCCTCGAAGGGGGGAAGCTCATGGGTCTCGAGCAGGGGGTTGCGGGGCATGCGCACCTCGAATCATGGAGTGGATGCTCCCAAGATGAGGGCGCGCGGGGCGACTTTCAATCGGTGGCAGGGTTTGCCGTGTGGGGGCGGGCTGCTAGGCTTGCGGGCTTTCATGCGTGCGGGATCCCGCACGCGGTATTTCGGGAGTAGCAACGATGAGCGAGACGCTGGAGCGCTGGAGCACGCGGCGCGCCTTTATCCTGGCGGTAACCGGGGCGGCGGTGGGGCTGGGCAACATCTGGCGTTTTCCCTACATCACCGGCGAGAACGGCGGGGCGGCCTTCCTGGTGCTCTATGTGGCCTTCGTGCTGCTGCTGGGGCTGCCGGTGATGATGGCCGAGATCATGGTGGGCCGTGCCGGGCGACGCAGTCCGGTGGGTTCGCTGGGGCACCTGGCGGCCGCCGGCGCCAGTCGTCACTGGCGTCTGCTGGGGCTGTTCGGCGCCTTCACGGTGTTCTGCATCCTCTCCTTCTACTCGGTGGTCTCCGGCTGGTCCATCGAGTTCCTGGTGGCCTCCATCAATGGCGACTTCCGCGGTGCCGCCCCCGCCGAGATTGGCGCCGGCTTCGATGCCTTCCTGGCCGACCCGGGGCGCATGACCCTCAACCACACCCTGTTCCTGGCCATGACCATGCTGGTGGTGGCCGCCGGGGTGGCCAAGGGGCTGGAGCGCCTCAACAACCTGCTGATGCCGCTGCTCTATCTGCTGCTGCTGATGCTGGCGGGCTATGCCGCTACCACCAGCGGTTTCGGCACCGCCCTGGCGTGGCTGTTCCAGCCCGACCTCTCGGCGGTGACCCCGCTGGTGGTGATGCATGCCATGGGTCACGCCTTCTTCACCCTGGCGGTGGGCGCCTGCGCGCTGATGGCCTACGGCGCCTACATGCCGGACCACCAGAGCCTGCCGCGGGCCGTCGGGGCGGTGGCGGTGCTCGATGTGACCGTGGCATTGCTGGCCGGCATCGCGATCTTCTCGGTGGTGTTCTCCCAGGGCATGGACCCCGGCGAGGGGCCCGGCCTGATGTTCGTCACCCTGCCCATCGCCTTCGCCGAACTGCCCTGGGGTGCGCTGTGGCTGAGTCTCTTCTTCCTGCTGCTGCTGCTGGCCACCTGGACCTCGTCGATCAACCTGGCCGAGCCCATGGTCTCCACGCTGCAGGGCCTGGGCCTCAAGCGTGGTATCGCCGCGGCCCTGGTGGGCCTGGCGGTGTGGCTGCTCGGGCTGCTGACGGTGTTCTCGTTCTCGAGCCTGGCCGAGTGGCGCCCGCTGTTCGGCATGAACGGCTTCGAGCTGGTCAGCACCATCCCGCCGGAGGTCTTCCTGCCCCTGGGTGGCCTGCTGATCGCCATCTTCGCCGCCTGGGTGGTGCCGGAGGCCACGGCACGCCGCGCCCTGGGCGTGGGTGACAGCGGCTTTACCCTGTGGCGCATGGTGACCCGCTGGGTCGCCATTCCGCTGACGCTGGTAGTATTGGTGGCCGGACTGATCTGAACGCCGATCGAAGATGAGGAGATCCCGATGAGCGAGTCGATGGCCATTCGGCCCTGGAAAGGCAAGCGCCCGAGCCTTGGTGAGCGGGTCTATATCGACCCGGCGAGCCTCGTGCTCGGCGATGTGGAGCTGGGCGACGACTGTTCGGTCTGGCCCATGGCGGTAATCCGTGGCGACATGCACCGCATCCGGATCGGCGCGCGGGTCAGCGTGCAGGATGGCTGCGTGCTGCATATCACCCACGCCAGCGACTTCAATCCCGGCGGCTTCCCGCTGACCATCGGCGACGATGTCACCATCGGCCACAAGGCGATCCTGCATGGTGCCACCCTGGGCAGCCGCATCCTGGTGGGCATGGGGGCTATTGTCATGGATGGCGCCGTGGTGGAGGACGAGGTGATCATCGCCGCCGGCGCCGTGGTGCCGCCGGGCAAGCACCTGGAGGGTGGCCATGTCTACGCCGGTAACCCGGCCAGGGCGCTGCGCCCGCTCAAGGACAAGGAGCGTAAGTTCTTCCCCTATACCGCCGGCAACTATGTCAGGCTCAAGGACGACTACCTCGCGGCGGCGGCGGAATAACCCTCTAAGCCCCTGTTTTTCCATGTGGTAACGGGCGATAATCTGGCTTTTTGTCCAGCTGGTTTTTCATCCAGCATCGGATGGCCGGAGACGCAGGAGTCCGTTACCGCATGGCCGATTTTCGCACCCATCTCACTGCCGCCGTGGGCGGTGGCACCCTGCTCGCCGTGGGCGGCTGGCAGGCAGGGCTCTGGAGCCCGGCAGAGGCGCTCTCCGTGGCGGCCCTGACCAGCTTCGGCGGGATCCTTCCCGATATCGACGCCGACAACTCCCACGCCGTGCGCCTCATCTTCAACACCCTGGCACTGCTGGCGGTGGTGGCCGGCGCGCTGCTGATGCAGGCCTGGCTGACGCCGGGGAGGCTGCTGCTGGCGTGCGGCGGCATCTACATCGGTGTGCGCTACCTGCTGAGCCCGGTCTTCAAGCGCCTCTCGGTGCATCGCGGGATCTGGCACTCCCTGCTGGCAGGGTTGCTCTGTGCGCTGGCCACCAGCGCCGTCGGGCATCGCCTGCTGCTCCTGGAGCCAGGCCTGGCCTGGTCCCACGGAGTGGCGGTGCTGCTGGGCTTCTGCATACACCTGCTGCTCGACGAGATGTTCAGTGTCGATCTCACCGGGGCGCGTCTCAAGCGCTCCTTCGGCACCGCCTTCAAGCTCTTCGACTACCGGGAGCCCTGCAACTCCGTGCTGATGCTGCTGATGATCGCCGGCCTGGTGCCGCTGCTGCCCGCCTGGACACCGCTGCTGATGCTTCTCGATCAGGGCGCGGCGCTGTGGCGATAGTCCTCGGCGCGCAGGCCATACTTCCGTAGCTTGTCGTAGAGGGTCTTGCGCGGCAGGCCTAGCCGCTCGCTGACCTCGCTGACGCGGCCATGGTGGCGGGTCAGCGCCTGGTCGAGCAGGCTCTTCTCGAACAGCTCCACCTGCTGGGGCAGCGGGAGTTCGCCCGCCTCGCTCTCGGCCCCGGCCAGCAGGGCATCCAGCCGGTAGTCGAAGGCCGCCCCCAGCAGCACATAGCGTTCGGCCAGGTTGCGCAGCTCACGCACGTTGCCCGGCCAGTCATGGGCGAGCAGTGCGGAGATGCCGGAAGCGTCCAGGGACGGTGCCTCCAGGCCGCTGCGGTTGGCAGCCACCACCGCGAAGTGCTGGAACAGCAACGGGATGTCCTCGCGTCGCTCGCGCAGGGAGGGGATCGGCAGGGTGACCACGTCGAGGCGGTAGTAGAGATCCTCGCGGAATGCCCCGGCCTCGGCGGCGGCCTTGAGATCCACCTTGGTGGCGGCGATCACTCGGATATCCAGCGGCACCGGCACGTTGGCGCCCAGGCGTTCGACACTGCGCTCCTGCAGCACCCGCAGCAGCTTGACCTGCAGCGAGAGTGGCATCGACTCGATCTCGTCGAGGAACACCGTGCCGCCGTTGGCGTGCTCGAACTTGCCGATGCGCCGCTCCACGGCGCCGGTGAAGGCACCCTTCTCGTGGCCGAA
Organism: Halomonas sp. G15; assembly: GCF_021282295.1. Taxonomy (NCBI): domain Bacteria; kingdom Pseudomonadati; phylum Pseudomonadota; class Gammaproteobacteria; order Oceanospirillales; family Halomonadaceae; genus Halomonas; species Halomonas sp. G15. The sequence continues at coordinate 29,603 of NZ_JAJSPA010000032.1, forward strand.
CAGCTCCGACTCGATGGTGCTCTCCGGCACCGCGCCGCAGTTGATCGCCACGAAGGGGTGGCCGGCACGGGCGCTGCGCTCATGGATGGCACGCGCCACCAGGTCCTTGCCGGCGCCGGTCTCGCCGAACAGCAGCACGTCGGCCTCCACCTGGCTGATGCGCTGCACCATGGCCGCCAGGCGCTGGATGGCCGGAGTGCGGCCCACCAGGCGGGGGCCGGGGGCGGCCTGCTGGGCCTCCAGTTCGGCGCGCAGCCGACGGTTTTCGAGGCTCAGGCGACGCTTTTCCACCCCGCGCCGCACCACTTCCACCAGCCGCTCGGCGGCGAAGGGCTTCTCCAGGAAGTCCCAGGCACCTTCGCGCATGGCCTCAACGGCGGTGGAGATATCGCCATGCCCGGTAATCAGGATCACCGGCAGGTCGGGGTCGCGGCGCCGCACCTCCCTAAGCAACGCCATGCCGTCCATGCCGGGCATGCGGATATCGCTGACGATGACGCCGGGGAAGTCACTCTCGAGGGCGTGCAAGGCCGCCTCTGCACTGGCGAAGGGTGCCGGTGCATAGCCGGCCAGCTCCAGGGTCTGGCCGGCACTGATGCGCAGGTGGAGCTCGTCGTCGACGACCATCACCGGAGTGTCGACCGTTTCATGCATGGGGCAGGCTCTCCTGGTCGGGGCAAGGCGGGGCGGGGGTCAGGTGCTCCTGAGGCAGCAGGATGGTGAAGCGGGCGCCGCCTGGGTGGAGGTTCTCGGCACCCAGGCGGCCGCCCAGGTCGTCGATGATACGCGATGAGATGGAGAGCCCCAGCCCCAGGCCGCTGCCCGGGGACTTGGTGGTGAAGAAGGGCTCGAAGATCCGCTGCAGGTCGGCCGGGGCAATGCCCGGACCGTTGTCCTCCACCGCCAGCTCGACACTCTCCCGGTCGGCCTCGACGCTCAGCGTCAGGCATGGTGCGTCACGGCCGGCCATGGCGTGCAGGGCGTTGCCGATCAGGTTGACCAGCACCTGTTCCAGGCGCACCGGGTCAGCCCTGACCCAGACGGGAGCCTCGGGGAAGCTGCGTTCGATTTGCACGCCGGCGTCCTGCAGCCGGGTCTGGAACAGGCGCAGGGCGTACTCGAAGCAGTCACTGACCGAAACCGCACTGCGCCGTTCGTCGCCCTTGCGGGAGAACTGGCGCAGCTGGGCGCTGATCTCGGCCATGCGTCCGGTCAGCTCGACGATCTCGGCCAGGTTGCGGTCGGCGCTCTCCAGGCGCTCGCGAGCGATAAAGGCGCGGGCGTTCTCGGCGTAGGCGCGAATCGCGGCCAGGGGCTGGTTGAGCTCGTGGTTGATGCCCGCGGCCAGCTGGCCGAGCACGGCGAGCTTGGCGGCCTGGATCAGTTCATCGCGGGTCTGACGCAGGTCCGCCTCGGCGCGCTTGCGCTCCTCGACCTCGTCGGAGAGGCGGCGGTTGGTCTCGACCAGGTCGCGGGTGCGGCTGGCCACGTTGCGTTCCAGCTCGTCACGGGCCCGGGCCAGGGTATGCCGCTCGCGTTCGGCGAACAGTTCGCGCTCGCGGCGCAGTCGCAAACGCTGCCAGCCGAAGCCGCCGCCCAGCAGTACGATGCCGTAGAGCCCGCCGGCGAGGAGGGCAGAGACCCACTGTGCCTGGGCCACCGAGTCCAGCGGCTTGAGGATCAGCATCTCCCAGCCGAGCTGGGGCAGCGCCCGCTGCAGACCCAGGAAGCGCTCGTCGGCCAGCGGTCCCGAGCTGAAGCCGACCAGGCGGGTGCGTTCGCCCAAGGGCGCGAGCACCTCGAGGCCGGAGTGGTGAAGGGGTTCGTCGGCATAGCGGCGGGTGGCCAGCAGCGCCTCCCTCTCCTCCGCGGAGAGCGGCGCCAGCGAGGCCATGCGCAGCTCGGGCCGGCTGGCCATGAAGATGATGTCGTCGGCGTCGGTGACCAGCAGCTCGGCCTCCTGCTCGGCCCAGCTCTCCTCCATCGCGTCGAGCAGCACCTTGACCACCATGACCCCGTCCGGCGAGGCATCGGGGGCGGTATCGTCCAGCCAGACCGGGGCAGAGAAGTAGTAGCCGCGCTCCAGTGACTGCACGCCGAGGCCGTAGAAGCGCCCGGGTCGGCCGGCGATGGCGTCGCTGTAATAGCTGCGGAAGGCGTAGTTCTGGCCGATGAAGGTGTCGGGGCGATGCCAGTTGCTGGCCGCCAGGGTGTCGGCGTGGCGGTCGAGCAGGTAGATGTCGGAGACCCCGGTGGCCGCCCGGAAGCGGTCGAGCAGGCGGTTGAGCGGCATGGGATCCTGGCTCTCCGGGGAGGAGAGGAAGCGGCGCACCGCCTCCCGGGAGGCCAGCAGTCGGGGCAGGTAGTCGTGGCGGGAGAGGTGGCCGATCAGTCCGGCGGCCGAGAGGCGCAGCTCGTTATCGGCATCCTGCCGGAGTTCCTGCAGTGCCTGCTGGCGTGCCACCTCGGCGGCCTGCCATATCACCAGGGCGAGACCCAGCGGCGCAAGCAGCCACAGCCAGCGCCGCCAGCGCCTGGGTAGCCGGGACGCATGGGCCATCGCCGTCATGAAGCTCCTTCGCGGCGCGGCACGGGCATGGCCTGGGCGCGACGCAGGGCGCGCTGGGCGCGGGTCTCGGCGCGTTCGACCTCGAGCAGCCCCTCTTCCACGAAGACCAGGTGCTCGTGGGCGCGGGTGCGGGCGTCCTCGGCGCGGCCCTCGAGGATGGCATCGAGCAGCGCACGATGCTGCTTCATCAGCAGGGGGCGCGACTCGGGCTTCTCGAAGAGGTGAGCGAGGTTGTCGACGATGCTCTTCTCCAGCAGATGGAAGATGCCGCGAATGTTATGCAGCAGCAGCACGTTGTGCGCCGACTCGGCGATGGCCAGGTGGAAGGCGGCATCGGCCTTGGCTTCCTCGGCCGGGTCGTGACCCTGGAAGCACGCCTCCAGCTCCTCGAAGCGCTTGATCAGCAGCGCCTTGTCGGTAGGCGTCGAACGCAGCGCGGCATAGTAGGCGGAGAGGCCCTCCATGGCATCGCGGAACTCCAGCAGGTCCAGGTGGAACTCGCCGTGACGCGAGAGCATCTCGAGCAGCGGGTCGCTGTAGCCGCTTTTGAGCTCCTCGCTGATGAAGGTGCCGCCCCCCTGACGGCTGATCAACAGGCCCCGGGCAGCGAGCTTCTGGATGGCTTCGCGCAGCGAGGGCCGCGAGACGCTGAAGCGTTCCGCCAGCTCACGCTCGGGTGGTAGTTTCTGTCCGGGCTGGAGGCTGCCCTCGAGGATCATCGCCTCGAGTCTTTCGGTGATCACATCGGCCAGGCGCGGCTGGCGCAGGGGCGGGTAGGCCATGGCGAGGCTCCGGTGGTGGTCGAGGGTTCGATGGGGAGGCTTGGCCACATTTTACTGCAGGATATTGGTATTACCAATATCCGGCGTGGTGAGGTTGTCGGAAAGGAGAGAATATCTTACCGAATTTCAAAAGCTTGTAATAATGCCGAGCATGGGTAGACCAAAGTCTAGCGCGATATGGCGAGAAAAACCCCGTCGCTCGTTTGACACTGTAGCGGCGGCCTCCGTAAGGTTCGCCGAATCCGTCGGGTAAATTGGTTTTACCACTTTACCAGAGTGACGACCATGCCAGCTGTTGAAGGAATCGCCGATGACCGCCGTCAAGCTCTACCCTCCGAGGCCGGATAAGGTCTACCTGTTCGGCACCTGCCTGATCGACCTCTTCTACCCCGAGGCCGGGATGGATGCCATCCGGCTGCTCGAGCGCGAGGGCATCGAGGTGCTGTTCCCCGAGGACCAGACCTGCTGTGGCCAGCCGGCCTACACTTCCGGCTACCATGACGAGGCGCGTGCCGTGGCGGCGGCCCAGCTCGACCTCTTCCCCGAGCCCTGGCCGATCGTGGTGCCCTCGGGCTCCTGCGGCGGCATGATGCGTACCCACTACCCCCAGCTCTTCGCCGGCAGCGACCTCGAGGCGAAGGCCGAGGAGGTGGCCGGGCGCGTCTTCGAGCTGACCGAGTTCCTGATCCATGTCTGCCATCTTGACCTGGAGGATCGCGGCGAGCCCGAGAAGGTGGCGATGCACACCTCCTGCAGTGCGCGCCGCGAGATGGGGCTGGCCGAGACCGGGCCGGCGCTGCTGGCGAAGCTCGGTCAGGTCGAGCTGGTCGAGCAGGCGCGGGCCGCCGAGTGCTGCGGCTTCGGTGGCACCTTCGCGGTGCGTCACCCCGAGGTCTCCGCCGCCATGGTGGAGGACAAGACCCAGGCCATCGAGGCCAGCGGGGCGAAGCGCTTCGTGACCTCCGACTGCGGCTGCATGATGAACATCGGCGGGCGTTTCGAGAAGCTGAACAAGCCGATCCAGGGCGAGCATATCGCCAGTTACCTGTGGCGGAGGACCTCATGAGCGGACAGACCCCCGGCGTGCAGACCTACACCCCCCGCGAATTCCATCGTCAGGCCCATGACGCCCTGGGCAATCCGCAGATCCGCGCCAACTTCCGCAAGGCGATGGATGGCCTGATGTCCAAGCGGCGTGACAGCTTCGATGACTGGGATCTCGAGACCCTGCGCGAACTGGGCGCCAATATCCGCCTGCGGGCACTGGCGAAGCTGCCCGACCTGCTCGAGCAGCTGGAGGCCAACTGCGAGGCCAACGGCATCCGGGTGCATTGGGCCGAGGATGGCGAAGAGGCGTGCCGTATCGTCCGCGAGATCTGCGAGTCCCACGGGGCGCGCTCGGTGATCAAGGGCAAGTCGATGGTCTCCGAGGAGATGCACCTCAACGCCCATCTGGAGGAGGCGGGCATCGAGGCGCTGGAGTCCGATCTCGGCGAATACCTGGTGCAGCTCAACCAGCAGACTCCCTCGCACATCATCATGCCGGCGATCCATCTCAACACCGATGAGATCTCCGAGATCCTGCACGACAAGACCGGCACCGAGCGCACCCGCGACGTCGACTACATGACCGCGGCGGCCCGGCAGCAGCTGCGCGAGCGCTTCATGGCCGCCGATGTAGGGGTCTCGGGGGTCAACTTCGCGGTGGCCGAGACCGGCACCCTCTGCCTGGTGGAGAACGAAGGCAACGGCCGCATGACCACCACGGTGCCGCCGGTGCACGTCGCCGTGACCGGCATCGAGAAGGTGGTCGAGCACCTGCGCGACGTGCCGCCCCTCTACTCCCTGCTGACCCGCTCGGCCACCGGCCAGCATGTCACCACCTACTTCAACATGATCAGCTCGCCGCGCAAGGAAGGCGAGCACGACGGGCCGAAGGAGGTCCATCTGGTGCTGGTGGACAGCGGCCGTTCGCGCATCTATCAGGACGACGAGCTGCTCGACACTCTGCGCTGCATCCGTTGCGGCGCCTGCATGAACCACTGCCCCGTCTATACCCGGGTGGGCGGCCACACCTACGGCACCACCTACCCCGGCCCGATCGGCAGCATCCTCTCGCCCCACCTGATGGGGCTCGAGGAGACCAAGGACCTGCCCACCGCCTCCAGCCTGTGCGGCGCCTGTGGCGAAGTCTGCCCGGTGAAGATTCCGATCCCCGACCTGCTGGTGCGGCTGCGCAAGGAGTCGGTGGGCGAGGGGCGCGGTAACGTGCCCGGCGCCGGAATCAAGCGCACTCGCAAGGAGGTCGCCGCCTGGAAGGGCTTCCAGTGGCTGGCCACCCACCCTGGCGCCTGGCGTAGTGGCACCGCAGTGGCCGGCAAGCTCAGGGCATTGACGCCCGCAAAGCTGGGTGCCTGGACCGACTACCGCACCGCCCCCAAGCCGGCCGGTACCACCCTGCATGCGCTGGTCAAGCGGCATCAGGCGAACAAGAGCCATGAGCCGAACAGCAAAAGCCACGAGGAGGAGCGCTGATGAGTGCCCGCAACGCCATTCTCAAGCGCCTGCGCGAGCGCCTCGACGGACCGCTGAGTGCGCCGGAGAGCGACTTCACCGTGGCGACGAATCGTGGCTGGAGCCAGGAGGAGCGCCTGGCGCGCTTCGAGCGCTGGATCGGCTCGGTACATGGCGAGGTGGTCCATGTCGACGAGGCTCGCTGGACCGAGGCGCTGGCCGGGGTGCTCGCCGACAAGGGCGTGCGTCGGCTGGCGCTGGGCAAGCAGCACCCGGTGGCTGCCGAGGCCCGCAGTGCCCTGGCCGATGCCGACGTGGAACTGGTCGACGTGGATCGCGATATCGAACAGTGGCAGCGCGAGCAGTTCGAGAGCGTCGATGCCGGCCTGACCTCCACCCGCGGGGCCATCGCCGAGACCGGCAGCCTGTGGCTGTGGCCGACCCCCGACGAGCCACGCCTGATCAGCCTGGTACCGCCGCTGCATATCGCCGTGCTGGATGCCGATACCCTTGCGGACACCTTCTTCGATGTTGTCGAGGGCCATGGCTGGGCCGATGGCATGCCCACCAACGCCCTGCTGATCTCGGGCCCCAGCAAGACCGCCGATATCGAGCAGACCCTGGCCTACGGGGTGCACGGGCCGCGTGAACTGGTGGTCATCGTGCGCCATGCCGGTGACTCCGCCGGGATCTCGCGATGAGCCGGCCGAGCGCCGAGGCCTACCGGGAGCTGAAGGCCGCCCTGGCGGCCTCGTTGCCTGCAGAGCGGCTGATCGACGATCCGCTGCGCACCCTGGCGTACGGCACCGATGCCAGCTTCTATCGCCTGGTGCCGAGGCTGGTGGTGCGCCCCGAGAGCGAGGCGGAGCTGCGCGTGATCCTGGCCGAATGCCGGGCCCGACGGCTGCCGGTGACCTTTCGCGCCGCCGGCACCTCGCTTTCCGGTCAGGCGGTCACCGACTCGGTGCTGATCCAGCTGGGGCACGGCTGGCGCGGCCATGAGCTGCTCGACGAGGGGCGGGCGATCCGCCTGCAGCCCGGGGTGATCGGCGCTCGGGCCAACCAGTTGCTTGCCCCCTTCGGACGCAAGATCGGCCCGGACCCGGCCTCCATCAACAGCTGCATGATCGGTGGCATCGCCGCCAACAACGCCTCCGGCATGTGCTGCGGCACCGCCCAGAACAGCTATCGCACGGTACGTGATATCCGGGTCATTCTGGCCGATGGCAGCCTGCTGGATACCGCCGATCCCGAGAGCGTGGCGGCCTTCCGCGGCACCCACGCCGAGCTGCTGGCGGGGCTCGAGCGCCTTGCCGCCCAGACCCAGGGCAATGCCGAACTGGCCGAGAGGATCCGCCACAAGTACCGGCTCAAGAACACCACCGGCTATGCCCTCAACAGCCTGGTCGACTTCAGCGACGGTATCGAGATCCTCAAGCACCTGATGATCGGCTCCGAGGGCACCCTCGGATTCATCAGCACCATCACCTACCAGACCGTGGTGGATGAACCCCACAAGGCGGCGGCGCTGGCCTTCTTTCCGGACATGGCCACCACCTGCCGGGCCACCATCGCCCTGAAGCGTTCGCCGGTCTCCGCGGTGGAGCTGATGGATCGTGCCGCGCTGCGCTCGGTGGAGCGCGAGGCGGGCATGCCCGAGGTGCTGCGCACGCTCCCCGATGGGGCCGCGGCGCTGCTGATCGACGTGCGCGGCCACGACGATGCCGACCTGGCCGCGCGTATGGACGAGGTGCAGGGGACGCTGGAGGGTATCCGTACCCTGGAACCGGTCACCTTCACCCGCGATGCCGACACCTATGCCCTCTACTGGAAGATCCGCAAGGGCCTGTTCCCCGCGGTGGGGGCGATGCGCGACACCGGCACCACGGTGATCATCGAGGACGTGGCCTTTCCCATCGAGCGGCTCGACGAAGGCGTGCTGGCGCTGACCGAGACCTTCCACCGCCACGGCTATGCGGAGGCGATCCTCTTCGGCCACGCCCTGGAGGGCAATCTGCACTTCGTCTTTCCCCAGGGGTTCGAGAAGCCCGGCGAGGTCGAGCGCTACCAGGCGCTGATGGATGAGGTGGCGCAACTGGTCGGGGTCGAGTATGGCGGTTCGCTCAAGGCCGAGCATGGTACCGGGCGCAACATGGCGCCCTACGTGGAGCTGGAGTGGGGCCCCGAGGCCTATGCGCTGATGTGGGAGATCAAGGCGCTCTTCGACCCCGAGAACCAGCTCAACCCTGAGGTGATCCTGAGCCGCAACCCCACCCTGCATCTGGAGAACCTCAAGCCCTTGCCGGCGGCCCACGAGATCGTCGACAAGTGCATCGAGTGTGGCTTCTGCGAGCATGTCTGTCCGTCCAGGGACCTGACCCTGACGCCGCGCCAGCGCATCGTTATCACCCGCGAGGTGGCACGCCTCGAGGCGCTGGGTGACTCGGCAGGTGAGGCGGATGCGGTGCGCCTGGCATCACTGCGTGGGGGCCTTGCCTATCATGTGGATGCCACCTGCGCGGTGGACGGCCTGTGCGAGACCCAGTGTCCGGTAGGGATCAATACCGGAGATCTGGTGCGTGACATGCGTCGACGGCGCCCGAGCCAGCGTGCCGGATTGGCGCGCCGCATCGGCCGCCACTTCGACGGCGTCACCCGGCTGGCGCGAGGCTCGCTGCGGGCCGCAGGGGCAGTAAACAAGCTGATGGGCGATTCGCTGATGTCGCGTGCGGCCCGCGGCGCGCGTCGCCTGAGCGGCGAGCGTGTACCGCTGTGGACGCCGGCACTGCCCGGGGCCGCGCCGGTGCGCGTGCTGGGTGAGTTGCCGGATGCGGGCAATGATCGCCCCCGGGTGGTCTACCTGCCCAGCTGTGCGACTCGCATGTTCGGCGCCGACCGTCGCGACGCCGGAGAGTCGCGCTCGGTGATGGAGATCACCCTGGCGTTGCTCGACAGAGCCGGGTTCGCGGTGGTGATTCCCGAACGGGTCGATAGTCTCTGCTGCGGCATGGCCTTCCGTTCCAAGGGGCAGTTCGACGAGGCGGAGCACAAGGGGCGCGAGCTCAATCGCGAACTGCTTGCCGCCAGCGAGAACGGCCGCTATCCGATCCTCTGCGATACCAGCCCCTGCACCTTGCAGATGCAGGAGAGTCTCGACGCCTGCCTGGCACTGCATGAGCCCGTCACCTTCGCCCATGACCACCTGCTGTCGCGTCTGACCATTCGGCCACTCCAGGAGCGGGTGGCAGTCCACGTGACCTGCTCCAGCACGCGGATGGGGTTGGGCGAGAAGATGATAGCCCTGGCGCGGGCCTGTGCCAGCGAGGTAGTGGTGCCCGCGGAGGTTACCTGCTGCGGTTTCGCCGGCGACAAGGGATTCAGCGTGCCGGAACTCAATGCCTCGGCACTCGCCGGACTGGCGGAACAGGTGGTCGACTGCAGTGCGGGCTACTCCAACTCACGGACCTGCGAGATCGGACTGTCCCAGCATGGGGGCATCCCGTATCGTTCGATACTCGCGCTGCTCGACCGTGCCAGCCGGTAGGCAGGCACGGCGAGATGGACTATCCACAACCCCTGCGGGTGGAGGGGTGTGGATGACAGTGGTCATGCCGTCTTCGCCTTTCGGAGAGGTGCCTGGAACTTTTTTACCGGAAGGGCTTGCGCCCCGGCTCGCGGATCCGTAAAGTACGCATCCGCTGCCGGCAACGGGCACACGTTTCAGGCGGTGGAAGTGGAAGAAGTGATTGTTCTGCATGGGATTTTTCGGATTACTTCGAAACATTCCGATTGACAATCACGGCACGTTCGGTAGAATGTGCGCCACTCGTTCTACAGGGCTCGCTGAGGGCTCTATTCGCAGCCATCTCGGCAGGAAGAAATGGGCGGTCAGCGGAAACACGGACGGGATGCAGCGCATCGCCAACCACCGCTTGACACGCTGAGGCGAATCGGTAGAATACGCCTTCCTCGCAGGGCGCTGGCGACACGGAGTTCGCTCCGGCCGGCAGCAAGCGAGACGCTTCACCCGACAGAGTTCGAAGCCGCTCTTTAACAATCGATCAGGTAATTCATGTGGGCGCTTGCTGATGGCTCGGTGATCATGTCATTGAACCATCAAGGCAAGCGACTCGTCATAGATCTTCGGGTCTATTTGAGAACGTTTGAACCTTGAGCCAAGTTTGGTGCTACTTCAAGCACTTATGATCTTAAACTGAAGAGTTTGATCATGGCTCAGATTGAACGCTGGCGGCAGGCCTAACACATGCAAGTCGA
>NZ_JAJSPA010000033.1:0-37338 GCF_021282295.1 Halomonas sp. G15
TTCTCCTCACCCTCAGGCTGGTTGGTGTTCCCGCCCACCAGTGTGGCGCAATGACGCCGATATAGGGTGGGGAGGACTCCATCCCATTGCTACCGACGCCATCCCTGGCGTAGGACCTCCTCTTCGGTCTACCGCCGGCGCTCTTCGCTGAGAGTCATGCCAGTTCCTGCAGCAGCACCCCTACCGCCTGGCGCAGTCGAGCGATGGCCTGGCGCCGCCCCGGCACGCCGAGGCGCCGGGCCAGGGCCTCGCCGGCGAGCCCCTGAAAGCCCCAGGCCACCAGCAGCGCCAGGTCGGCATCCTCGGGGGGCACGCCGCGTGCCAGGGCGTGACGCACCAGTGCCTGCAGCGCCGGTCGCGCCAGCGCCGGTTCGCGGTGGCCGGCGGCGACATCCTCGGCATCCTGGCGATCGTCGTCGGTAAAGGCCGGGGCGTCACCCTCCGACAGCAGGGCGGCGGCGACTTCAGGTGCCAGGTCGCGCAGTTCGAAGGCGAGCAGGCCGGGCAGGGCGCGCTGGAAGCGCTCGGTCAGGGTGGCCAGCAGGCGCTCGCCGCCCTCGCCGGTGGCCCGGGCCACCATCAGGGCGTGTTCGCCGGTGGCGGTCTCGCGGGTCAAGCCCAGGCGCACCGTGCGAAACCCCAGGCGTCGCCAGAAGGCGATCAGCCCGGGCTCGGCGCCGAAGCTGGCGCCAAGCAGGTCGCGGCCATCCTCCCGTGCTCGCGCCAGCTCCGCCTCGATCAGCGCCTGCCCCAGTCCCTCCCGACGGCGCTCGGGGGCCACGGCGATGCGTACCACCCGGCGCAGGCGACCGGTGAGCGCCTCCCGGGAGCCGGCGTGGGCGGCCAGGGACTGGGCCATGAGGTGGCCACGGGGGCGCCGCTCGCCACGGGCGACCCGCTCGGCCAGGGCTGCATCGAAGCCCCCCTCGTCGGCGGTCAGCACCACCCCCAGCGGCGCGTCATCTGCCATCAGCGCGCCGACGGCCAGGCCGGGGCCGTCCAGCAGCAGGCGCAGGTCGCTCGGCGTGGTCCGGTAGTGGGCCTGCACCAGCAGGCCGAACAGGGCACGCAGGCGTGGCTCATCGACGGCAAGTTCATCCCGCGACAACCTCTCCGGCCTGCCGTCGGCCCGCGCCTCGGGCTCGGGAGGCTCGGCATCCAGCATCAGCAGGCGATGGACCAGCGGCTCCAGCGGATCGTCACTCGCCCAGCGGATCGGTTCGGCCAGATGCAGGCCGCGCCACTCCGGTGTGGTGCGCGCGAGACGCTCACGGAAGCGCAGGGCGAACCCCCGGCCGGAACCCTCGTAGCCGTGCACCGTGGTGGCGAAGGCGATGCGCGGGAAGGCCTCGAGCCACTCGCCAAGCAGCCCGGCGGGGATCGCCGCCGCCTCATCCACCAGCAGCAGTCGTCCGGCGCCGCCCAGCTCACCCTGCCGAGCCAGCTCGGCCAGCGCATCGGGGGCCACGAAGCGAACCGCGCCGCGGTCGGTGATAAAGGCGTGTTCCTGCCGCTCGCCGTCGGGGCAGAGCGCCGCCAGGCGTTCGAAGAGGCTATCCACCGCCGCCGGGCGCGGCGCCGTGACCAGCACCTCACTCTCCCCCGCGGCCAGCCAGCGGGCACAGGCGATACCCAGGGCCGCACTCTTGCCGCGTCCGCGGTCGGCGGTGATCACCAGCGGTCGCCGGCGACGCAGACGCCCCAGGCGGGCCACCGCCTGTGCCTGGTCGGCCGTCAGGCAGTCGCCATCGGCCACCGTCACCCCGCTGTGCACTTCGCGGACGGCGAGCCTGGGCAGGCAGGGCACGTCCCCGGCGCGCCAGCGAATCACCTCGTCGGCGCCTGCCAACAACCGCGCCAGCCGGGCCAGGTAGCGGCTGGAGAGTGCCTCGGGCCGCCAGGGGTGCTCGGCCAGCCGCACATAGTCGGCATCCGGACGGGCGCCCCAGTCATCCGGGGTCATCAGCACCAGCAGGCCGCCGGCGCACAGGGTGCCGGCCAGGGCCGCGACGGCGTCGGGGTCGAAGCCCGCCCCGCAGGAGACGGCGTCGATCACCAGCAGATCGTGCTCCCCCCCCAGGCGAGTGCGCGCCCGGGCGGGCACCAGCCAGTGCGTCTCTTCGACCTGCTGAGAGCCCTCGGGTGCCACCCAGAGGGGCGCACGCCAGCCACCGGCTCTCCACAGCTCGACAGCGGCCCCATGACACGCCTCCGTCGCGCCCTGCAGCCACACCAATCCCCGCCAGCGACGCCGGCCGAGCCGCCTGGCATGGGCCAGCAATGGCCGCGTCGTGGCGTGCCGCTCGCCCCCTTCTCTGGCCTCTTCCTCTTGCCTCTGGATCATCGTCCCTCCCCTGGCACCGCGGTCGCTCCTAGCACTTTGGTCTTATGGCGATGCAAGATTCAACGCTGAAAGCCCCGCAAACAACAACATTTACGTTAACGTAAACCAAAGCCAACCTATTGATACAGAAACGTTTTATCGACAGCGCCTCGGGCCTGTAATGCCACGATACCGGTACCGACACCTTGCCTGCGGAGGGCACCTCCGTCACAGCGGCGAGATCGTCGCGCAAGCCAATAGCGTGCTAGCTTGGGGCCGAAGTTGCGGATATGCCAATGCAACATGCCTACGGCTTCCGCAACCCGACATTATCCGGTCGGCGCCGAGAGGCGCCGCCGCCTGCTCAGACCCGAAGGGAGAACAACATGAAAGCACTGCGCACCTTCACGCTCACCGGCCTGGCCGCCGGCGTGGCCCTGGCCACGCTGAGCACCACCGCCCAGGCCCAGGAAGAGTGGACCATGACCTCCACCTGGCCGGACAACCTGGACCTGATCCAGATGGATCGTCACTGGGTCGAGCTGGTCAACAAGCTGGCCGGCGACGAACTGACCATCGACTTCCGCGCCGGCGGCACCCTGATGCCCGGCAGCGAGGTATTCGACGCCACCCAGACCGGCGCCATCGAAGCCGCCGCTGACTGGCCCGGCTACTGGGCCGGCCTGAGCCCGGCCTTCTCGCCGCTGGCCACCACCACCAGCCTGTTCAACGGCGTGGATTACCTCAACTGGATCAACCAGTGGGGCGGCTGGGACCTCTACCAGGAGGTCTACGGCGAGTACGACATGGTCTACCTGCCCTACGGGATCACCAACAACGAGTCCGGCTTCATGGGCGGCACGCCCATCGAGAGCATCGCCGACCTCGAGGGCAAGCGTCTGCGCCTCTCCGGCCGCGACCAGGGTCGCGTGCTTGAGAAGCTGGGTGGCTCCCAGGTCACCCTGGCCGGCGGCGAGGTCTACCAGGCCATCGAGCGCGGCGTGATCGACGCCGGCGAGTTCTCCACCCCGGGGGTCGACTACAAGGCCGGCTTCGGCGAGGTCGCCGACTACTGGTCCACCCCGGGCTGGCACCAGTCCGCCAGCGTGTTCGGCGTGATGATCAACAAGGACGCCTGGGATGCCCTCTCCGAGGAGACCCAGGAGAAGCTGAAGATCGCCGCCGAGGCCACCATGACCTGGTCGCTGGCCTGGTCCGAGCGCGGCTCCACCGATGCCACAGTCAAGTTCAAGGACGAGGGCATGACCATCAACCAGCTGTCCGAGGAAGACCTGGCCCGCATCCAGGAGGTCACCAACGAGGTGATCCTGCAGGGCGCCTGCGAGGACCCGATGCATGCCAAGGTCTACCACTCCATGGTCAGCTACCTGGAGCACTACGCCAACTGGCGTGACGTGACCGTGCCCTTCAACATGAGCCGCACCATGGACAACCTGCCGTCCCTGGAGGAGCTCGAGGCCTGCATGAACCAGTAATCGGGAAAACCCGCCGGGCCCTCGGGGCCCGGCTCCCCTGCGGCGCCCCTGGCGCCGCCTTTCGTCTGATTCGCCTGTTTCCGAGAGCCTCACCATGAACGCCATTGCCAGGGCCATCGATGCCCTCAACGAGGGGTTCGGACGCCTGATCGCCCCGCTTCTTGCCGTGATCACGCTGATCGTGATCTATGATATCGCCGCCCGCTTCTTCATCGGACGTCCCAGCGACTGGGCCTTCGATGTCACCAAGATGCTGTTCGGCGCCCATTTCATGCTGATGGCCGCCTTCGGCCTGCGCCATCACGCCCACGTCGAGGTCGACGTGCTCAAGCGCCTGCTCTCCCGCCGCAAGCAGGCGGCGCTGGAAATCCTCGGCTACCTGCTCTTCTTCGTGCCCTTCATCTGGATGCTGCTGACCTTCGGCTGGGCCTTCTTCGAGCGCTCCTTCAGCCGCGGCGAGACCACCTACGGCATGATGTCCATCCCGGTCTACCCGGTGAAGGCCGTGATCGTGGTGGCCGCCGTGCTGCTGCTGCTGCAGGCCATCGCCATCGTCATCCGCGCCTTCGGCGAACTGCGCAAGGAGACCACCGCATGAGCCCCGAGATGCTCACCCTGTTCATGTTCAGCGGTCTGCTGATCGGCCTTTTCATGGGCCATCCGCTGGCCTTCGTGCTGGGCGGCGTGGCCGTGCTCGGCGCCTGGCTCGGTCCCGGTGCCAAGACCCTGGGCATCCTGATCAACAACATCTATGGCAACTCCATGGACAACTATGTCCTGGTGGCCATCCCGCTGTTCGTGCTGATGGCACGCTTCCTCAATGACTCCGGCGTCACCGAGAAGATGTTCGACACCATGCGTCTGCTGCTGGCCAATCTGCGCGGCGGCCTGGCACTCACCGTGGTCATCGTCTCGGTACTGTTGGCCGCCACCACCGGCATCGTTGGTGCCTCCATCGCGGTGATGGGCATGATCGCCCTGGTGCCGATGCTCAAGTACTCCTACAACAAGGAGCTGAGTACCGGGGTGATCATGGCCAGCGGCTGCCTGGGCATCCTGATCCCGCCCAGCATCATGCTCATCCTGATGGCCAGCTACTCGCCGGTCTCGGTGGGCGCGCTGTTCGCCGGCGCCCTGGTGCCGGGGGTGATGCTGGGCACCATGTACGCGCTCTACGTACTGATCATCTGTTTTATCAAACCCAGCTATGGCCCGGCCGTGCCGGCCGCGGAGCGCGCCGAGACCTCGACCGGGCAGCTGCTGATCATGCTCGGCAAGTATGTGCTGCCGCCCATGTCGCTGATCCTCGGCGTGCTGGGCTCGCTGTTCCTGGGCATCGCTACCGCCACCGAGGCCTCGGCCATCGGGGTCTTCATCGCCTTCCTGCTGTTCCTGATCTTCGGCGACCGCAAGGCCTCCACCTGCTATCGCACCCTGATCGAGGCCAGCAAGACCACCACCATGGTGATGCTGGTGGTGGTGGGGGCCACCGCCTTCACCGGGGTGTTCTCCATCGGCGGCGGCATGGATGTCATCCACAACGTGGTGACGGCGATGCCCGGCGGCACCACCGGGGCGCTGATCCTGATGCTGTTCCTGGTCTTCATCCTGGGCATGTTCCTGGACTGGACCGGCATCGTGCTGCTCAGCTTCCCGATCATGCTGCCCATCGTCGACACCATGGGCGTGGATATGCTGTGGTTCGTGGTGATGGTCGCCGTGGTACTGCAGACCTCCTTCCTGACACCCCCGTTCGGCTATGCGCTCTTCTACCTCAAGGGGGTGGCGCCGCCCGGAGTGGAGATCGTCGACCTCTACCGCGCGGTCATTCCCTTCGTGGCGCTGATCGTGCTGGCCTGCGTGCTGATGGCCTTCTTCCCGGTGCTGATCACCGGCCTGCCGGCGATGTTGCTGGGTTACTGACCCTCCGAGCCGTCCCAGGTGCGACGCCCGCCGTCATATGACGGCGGGCGTCGTCGTCTTGACACCGGTCAGCCGAAGTCGGCTGCAGCGATCGGGCGCAACTGATACCATTTGCCGTCGTCAACGTCTCGCATTTGCTT
Organism: Halomonas sp. G15; assembly: GCF_021282295.1. Classification (NCBI taxonomy): domain Bacteria; kingdom Pseudomonadati; phylum Pseudomonadota; class Gammaproteobacteria; order Oceanospirillales; family Halomonadaceae; genus Halomonas; species Halomonas sp. G15. Next base: position 5,883 of record NZ_JAJSPA010000033.1, read on the forward strand.
TTCCGCGCCTGCAAGGAGCTTTCCCTTGTCTCGACCCTCCAGCGGTGACCTGCCCGCCCTGTCGCGCCGGTTGATTCCTTCCTTCACTCCCTGGACCGCCCTGCTGCTCGGGGTCGCCCTGATCGTAGCGATGCCGGTACTGGCGGTGCTGGCGCACATCCTGATGCCATCCGGCGGCGTCTGGCAGCATCTGGCCAGCACGGTGCTGCCCCGTTACCTGACCAACACCCTGTTCCTGGTGGTGACGGTGGGGCTTGGCACCCTGGTGATCGGCACTGGCACCGCCTGGCTGGTGGTGATGTGCCGCTTCCCGGGAAGACGGCTGTTCGAGTGGGCGCTGCTGCTGCCGCTGGCCGTGCCGACCTACGTGATCGCCTACGCCTACACCGACTTCCTGCAGTTCTCGGGCCCCCTGCAGGGGTGGCTTCGCGACCTGTTCGGCTGGCGCTTCGGCGACTACTGGTTTCCCGAAGTCCGCTCACTGGGCGGGGCGGCGACGCTGATCACCCTGGTGCTCTACCCCTACGTCTACATGCTGGCCCGCGCCTCCTTCATGGAGCAGTCGGTGTGCATGCTGGACGTGGGGCGAACCCTCGGGCGGGGCCCCTGGGAGCTGTTTCGCAGCGTGGCCATACCGCTGTCGCGCCCTGCCCTGGTGGGTGGCGTATCGCTGGTACTGATGGAGACCCTGAACGAATTCGGCGCGGTGCAGTACTTCGGCGTGGATACCTTCACCACCGGCATCTACCGCACCTGGTTCGGCCTCGGCGAGCAGGTCGCCGCCGCCCAGCTGGCCGCCTGCCTGCTGGCCTTCGTGATCGCCCTGGTGCTGCTGGAGCGCTGGTCGCGGGGCAAGCGGCGCTATTTCCACACCTCCAGCCGCTATCAGCAGCTGCCTGAGTTCCGGCTCGGCGGCTGGGCCTCGGCAGGCGCATTCCTGGCCTGCCTGCTGCCGATCCTGGGAGGGTTCCTGATTCCCAGCGGCATCCTCGCCGAGCTGGCCATCGCACAGGGCGATTCGCTGTTCGGCACCGCCTTTATCGGCTACGCCCGCAACAGCCTGGTGCTGGCCGCCATCGCCGCGCTGATCGCGGTGACCCTGGCGGTGGTGCTCAGCTACGGGGTGCGCCTCAACGACACCCGGCTGACGCGCACCGCCACGCGAATCTCGGCCATGGGCTATGCAATTCCGGGCTCGGTGGTCGCGGTGGGCATCCTGATCCCCTTCGCCTGGCTGGACAACACCATCAACACCTGGTTGCTCGAGCAGCGCGGGGAGGTGATCGGGCTGATCTTCAGCGGCTCGGCGTTCATCCTGATCTACGCCTACGTGGTCCGCTTCCTGGCGGTGTCGTTCAATGCCGTGGAGGCGAGCCTGGGCAAGGTGACCCCGAGCATGGACGCCGCCTCACGCACCCTGGGACAGACCGCTACCGGCACCCTCAAGCGGGTGCACACGCCGATCATGCGCGGCAGCCTGCTGGCGGCCTGCATCCTGGTCTTCGTGGATGTGATGAAGGAGCTGCCTGCGACCATCATCCTGCGCCCCTTCAACTTCGACACTCTGGCAGTTCGGGCTCACAGCCTGGCGGCCGACGAGCGACTCGCCGAGGCCTCGACGGCCTCACTGGCCATCGTGGTCGTAGGCATAGTGCCGGTGATCCTGCTGAGCCTGGCCATGCGCCGCTCGCGCCCCGGCGGGGCGTGAGGGGAAGACGAACACCTGGGAGGGGTCCAGTCGCAGGGTGACCGGCTGGCCCTCGGCGGGAAGGAAGACACCCGGCACCCGGGCATGGACGTGAGCCTCCTCACCGTCGGGAGCATGGGCACAGATATGCAGCAGGCTGCTGCGCCCGAGCAGCTTGGCCATGACGGTATGGCTGTGGCTATGCGTTTCCGCCGGCGCATCCAGCGCCGCCACCTGCAGCGCCTCGGGCCGCACCAGCACTCGCGCGGTGCTGCCCTCGGCCAGCCAGCCGGCATCCACGGGGCCCACCGGGGTCATCACCTGGCCGTCGCGAACCTCGCCGGAGAGCTCGTTCACCTCACCGAAGAAGGTCACCACGAAGGGATCGCTGGGGTTGCAGTAGAGCTCCCGTGGCGTGCCTACCTGGATGATATGGCCATCGCGCATCAGCGCGATACGGTCGGCCATGAACATCGCCTCCTCAGGATCGTGGGTCACCAGCAAGGTGGCGGCGCCGACCTTCTTGAGCACGTGCAGCGTGTCATCACGGATCTGGTCGCGCAGTCGCGCATCGAGGCTGGAGAAGGGCTCGTCGAGCAGCATCAGCTGCGGCTCGGGCGCCAGGGCGCGGGCCAGGGCCACGCGCTGCTGCTGTCCGCCGGAGAGCATGTGCGGATAACTCTCGGCGTGGGCCGCCATGCCCAGCTGTTCGAGCAGCGTCAGGGCGCGTTGACGGCGCTCCCCCGCCGGCAGGTGCTTGAGCCCGAAGGTCACGTTCTCGAGCACGGAGAGGTGGGGGAAGAGTGCGGAATCCTGGAAGGCCAGGCCGACGCTGCGCTTTTCGGGCGGCAGATGACGCCCACCGCCGCCGGCCACCTCCTTGCCTTCGAGGGCCACACGCCCTCGCTGCAGGGTCTCGAGGCCGGCGGCGATGCGCAGCAGAGTGGTCTTGCCGCAGCCCGAAGGGCCCAGCAGGCAGACTACCTCGCCGGGCAGCACTTCAAGGTCGATGCCCTTCACCACTTCGTGCCTGCCGAAGGCATGGTGGATGCCCTGCATCGATAGCGCCGGTGCGGCTGAGGAGAGCGATTGCTGGAGATTCTGGTTCATGGGGCCCTCGACGTCGTGTCGGTGGAGTTGCCCTTATCATAACCGATCGTGAGCGCTAATGCGTTTGAAAGCGACTCGCATTCAGCGAATTACCTGCTTCAGCGCAAGGAATCTGCCCACGACCACTTGACGTCGCCGACATGCGGGGCTTCAATAGGCGTGCCAATAATGCAACGTATTATCATTCCACTCATCCATTCCACCGGGAACCACCGAGGTCATGATGATCAAGCACGCTCGTCTCGCCGCTCCCATCGCCGTCGCGCTGGCCGGCTCCGCCTTCGCTACCGTCGCCTCCGCCGACGAGTTGAACATCTATTCGGCGCGCCACTACGACTCCGACGAGGCGCTCTATCAGGCCTTCACCGAGGAGACCGGCATTGAGGTCAACCTGCTGGAAGGCGATTCGGATCAGCTGATCGAACGCATTACCCGTGAGGGCGTGGCCAGTCCCGCCGACGTGATGATCACCGTGGACGCTGGCCGCCTGTGGCGCGCCGAGCAGGAGAACATCTTCCAGAGCGTCGATTCCGAGGTGCTCAACGAGCGCCTGCCGGAGGCCATGCGCCACCCCGAGGGGCTGTGGTTTGGCTTCAGCCAGCGCGCCCGCGCCATCTTCTATGACCGCGAGAGTTTCGATCCGAGCCAGATCGGCAGCTACGAGGAACTCGCCGACCCGAAATTCGAGGGCGAGGTGTGCATTCGTTCCTCGAACAATATCTACAACCAGTCGCTGCTCGCCTCGCTGGTCGAGCATCACGGCGCCGAGGGTGCCGAGGAGTGGGCCCAGGGCGTGGTCGCCAACATGGCCCGCGATCCCGCGGGTGGCGACACCGACCAGATCAAGGGCGTGGCCAACGGCGAGTGCGACCTGGCGGTGGCCAACCACTACTACTACGTGCGCCTGTTGCACTCCGACGACGAGGCGGATCGCGAGGTCGCCCGCCGGGTCGGCGTGATCTTCCCCAACCAGGATGATCGCGGCACCCATATCAACGTCGGCGGTGCCGGTGTGGTCGAGGGGGCTCCCAACCATGAAAACGCCGTGCGTTTCCTGGAGTTCCTGGCCTCCGACACCGCCCAGGAGATCTTCGCCAACGGCAACTACGAGTTCCCGGTGGTCGAGGGCGTGAAGATGAACCCGGTGCTCGAGTCCTGGGGCAACTTCAAGAAGGACAGCCTCAACATCAGCAAGCTGGGCGAGAACAACCCCGAGGCGATTCGGATCTTCGATCGCGTCGGCTGGCGCTAAGCCTTACGGCCCTCGCTTCAACCAGAAACGCCACCGCAGCCGCGGTGGCGTTTTTGATGGTCAGTGGGCCTCGTCCCAATTGGCTCCAGACTCGGCCTCGACGATCAGCGGCACGCTGAGCTCGGCGGCGGCCTGCATACGCGCCTTCACCTGCTCGATGAAGGCCTCGACCTGGGCCTCGGCCACCTCGAACACCAGTTCGTCGTGGACCTGCATCACCATCCAGGCGTCCATCTTGCCCTCCTCGAGCCAGGCGGCCACATCGATCATGGCGCGCTTGATGATGTCCGCCGCGGTGCCCTGCATGGGGGCGTTGATGGCGGTGCGCTCGGCGCCCTGGCGGCGGGCGCGGTTCTGGGAGCGGATCTCGGGCAGGTAGAGGCGCCGGCCGAACACCGTCTCGACGAAGCCGTCCTCGGCGGCCTGGGCGCGGATGCGCTCCATGTAGCGGGCCACCCCGGGGTAGCGGTCGAAGTAGCGCTCGATCCAGGTCTGCGCCTGGTTGCGCTCGATATGCAGCTGCCGCGACAGTCCCCAGGCGCTCATGCCGTAGATCAGCCCGAAGTTGATCGCCTTGGCACTGCGCCGCTGGTCACCCGAGACCTTGTCGAGCGCCACCCCAAACACCTCGGCGGCGGTGGCGGCGTGGATGTCACGCCCCTCGGCGAAGGCCTCGAGCAGCCCCTTGTCCTCGGAGAGGTGGGCCATGATGCGCAGCTCGATCTGGGAGTAGTCGGCGGCGACGATCCGGTAACCCGGCCGGGCGATAAAGGCCTGGCGGATCTTGCGGCCCTCTTCCGTGCGTATCGGGATGTTCTGCAGGTTGGGATCACTGGAGGAGAGTCGCCCGGTAGCGGTAACCGCCTGGTGGTAGCTGGTGTGCAGCCTGCCGGTTGCCTTGTTGACCAGCCGCGGCAGCTTGTCGGTGTAGGTGGACTTGAGCTTGGCCAGACCACGATGCTCCATGATCACCTTGGGCAGCGGATAGTCCAGCGCCAGCTCCTCGAGCACCGCCTCGGCCGTGGAGGGCGCCCCCTTGGGGGTCTTCTTGATCACCGGGATCTGCTGCTCCTCGAAGAGGATCTGGCCGAGCTGCTTGGGGGAGCCGAGGTTGAACTCGCGGCCGGCCAGCTCGTGGGCGCGCGCCTCCAGCTCGTTGATACGCCCCTCGAGCTCCCGGCTCTGGTCGTGCAGCCGCTGAGGATCCAGTGCCACCCCGGTGCGCTCCATGCGCGAGAGCACCGGCACCAGCGGCAGCTCGATCGCCTCGAGCACCTCGGCGAGCCTTCCCTCGGCCTCGACGCGGGGCCGCAGCTCCTGATGCAGGCGCAGGGTGATGTCGACGTCCTCGCAGGCGTAGGGCGCGGCCTGCTCCAGGGCCACCTGGTTGAAGGTGAGCTGCTTGGCGCCCTTGCCGGCGATCTCCTCGAAGGAGACGGTCTTCTCGCCCAGGTACTTGAGCGCCAGGGAGTCCATGTCGTGGCGCGTGGCGGTGGAGTCGAGCACATAGGACTCGAGCATGGTGTCCTGGAGCGGCCCCGCCACCCGGATGCCGTAGCCGGCCAGCACCGAGATATCGTACTTGAGGTTCTGGCCGATCTTGGTCCTGCTGCCATCCTCCAGCAGCGGCTTGAGTGCGGCGAGCACGGCATCGCGATCGAGCTGGTCGGGGGCGTCCAGGTAGTCGTGGGCCAGCGGGATATAGGCCGCCTCCCCCGCTTCCAGCGCCAGCCCGACACCGACGATCTGCGCCTCCATATAGTCCAGGCTGGTGGTCTCCAGGTCGAAGCAGAAGGCCGTGCTCGCCTTGAGCCGCTCGAGCCAGGCGTCGAAGTCTGCCTGCGCCAGGATGACATGGTCCTCGCGGGGGGAGCGGCTTTCCGAGCCGGCCGCCCTCTCGTCCCCGGCCGGCACCGGGGTGCCGCCCGCCGCATCGTCGACGCCCTCGTCCCTGCCCTCGAGCAGCTCGGAGAGCCAGGCCCGGAACTCCAGACGACGATAGAGCTCGAGCAGCGCCTCGCGATCCGGATGGGCGATATCCAGATCGTCGAGCCCCACCGGCAGCTCGCAGTCGGTCTTGATGGTGGCCAGCTGGTAGGAGAGGAAGGCCTGGTCGCGGTGCTCCTCGAGCTTCTTCGGCAGGGTCTTGGCGCCGCGGAAGCCCAGCGTCTTGACCTTCTCCAGGTCGGCGTAGATGGCGTCGAGCCCCCCTCCCATGCCCTGCAGCAGGCCGAGTGCCGTCTTCTCGCCCACCCCCGGTACTCCGGGGATGTTGTCGACCTTGTCGCCCATCAGCGCCAGGAAATCGATGATCAGCTCCGGAGGCAGCCCGAACTTCTCCTTCACCCCCGCCACGTCGAGAGTCTCGTCCTTCATGGTGTTGACCAGGGTGATATGGGCATTGACCAGCTGGGCCATGTCCTTGTCGCCGGTGGAGATCACCGCATCGCGGCCCGCCTCGGTGGCCCGGCGCGCCAGGGTGCCGATGACATCGTCGGCCTCGACCCCCTCGATGCACAGCAGCGGCAGCCCCAGCGCCCTTACGCAGTCGTGCAGTGGCTGCACCTGGTCGCGCAGGTCATCCGGCATCGGCGGGCGATGGGACTTGTACTCCTCGAACAGCTCGTCGCGAAAGGTCTTCCCCGGGGCATCGAAGACCACCGCCATGGGGCTGTCCGGGTAGTCCTTGATCAGCCGTTTGAGCATGTTGAGCACGCCCTTGATCGCCCCGGTAGGCAGGCCCTCGGAGGTGGTCAGCGGCGGCAGGGCGTGGAAGGCCCGATAGAGGTAGGAGGAACCGTCGACGAGAACGATGGGAGTATCGGCCATGGAGGCATCCATTGCAGCTGAGCGGAAGATGATTCTGGTCAACCATGATACGCATTGCGCGGGCGTTTTGCCGCGGCCAGTGGGCGCAAGCGGTGAGACCTCTTACACTGGGGGCAGGCTCACCATTTCACCGCCCACCGGCGGCCTGGAGGTCACCATGAACGCCCTTCGCTCGCTTACCGCCCTGCTGCTGGCCGTGGGGGTGACGCTCGCCGCCGCCTCCCCCGCGTTGGCCCAGTCCAATGAAAACCTCGAGCCGGACATCACCATCCGTCAGGAGGAGGAGCGCATCATCCGCGAGTACCGGGTCAACGGTGAGCTCTATGCCATCGAGATCCGCCCCGCTGCCGGCCCCTCCTACTACCTGGTCGACCGCGACGGCGACGGCAACTTCGAGCGCCAGGAGGGCGACCGCATCGCCGTGCCCGAATGGGTGCTGAAGACCTTCTGATCAGGTGGACGACGCGTGCATCACACTCGCAAGTCGCTACAATAGGCTGCTTGGCATTCCCGGGTGAGAGACACATGGCCGTATTCACACCGCTGACCGAGTCCCAGGTCGAGGCTTTCCTGAGCCGCTTCGACGCCGGCTCACTGGTCTCCCTGGAGGGCGTTCCCGCCGGCACCGAGAACAGCACCTTCTTCGTCACTACCGACCGGCGCGAGCTGGTGCTGACCCTGTTCGAGCAGGGTGAACACGAGGAACTGCCGTTCTTCGTCGACCTGCTCGACTACCTCGACGAGCACCGCCTGCCGGTACCGGGGCCGCTGCACGACCGCGACGGCGTGGCGCTGCACGACCTGGCCGGCAAGCCCGCCCTGCTCTTCCCGCGCCTGCCCGGGCGACACCCGAAGGCCCCCGACCTGGCCCAGTGCCACGCCCTGGGCGAGGCCCTCGGGCACATGCACCGGGTGTCGAAGCACTTCCCTGGCCACCGCCCCAATCCCCGCGACCTCCATTGGCTGCTGCCCATGCACCACAAGGTGCTGGCCTATCTGGCCCCCGAGGACCAGACGCTGATGAAGGACGAGGTGGAGACCTACCAGGGATTCTTCGGCGACGCCCCGACACTGCCCCAGGGAGCCCTGCACGGCGACCTGTTCCGTGACAACACCCTGTTCGAGGGCGAGCGTCTGGGGGGCATCATCGACTTCTACAACGGCTGCACCGGCGACCTGTTGTTCGACCTGGCCATCGTCATCAACGACTGGGCCAGCGACGCCGACGGCCGCCTGAATGCCGAGCGCCACGACGCCCTGCTCGCCGCCTACCAGGCCCATCGCCCGCTGACCGCCGCCGAGCGCGACGCCTGGCCGATGATGCTGCGCATGACCGCACTTCGCTACTGGCTCTCGCGGCTGCTGGTGGTCTACGTGGACCCGCCGGCCCACGACCTCACCCCCCATGACCCCGAGCGATTCCGCACCATTCTCAAGGCGCGCATCGATCATGCTGCGCTGCCCCTGCCGGAGGCAGATTCATGAGCCGACCCATGGCCAGTACCGGAAGCCCGGCGCGGCGCGCGCGGCGCGTCTGGAACATCGACCAGTGGGGCAGCGGCTACTTCGACGTCGATGACTCCGGCCACGCCCTGGTACGACCCCTGGGCAGCGAGACCGAGGGCCCTGCCCTGCCGCTGGACGAGCTGGTGGCCGAGCTCAAGGCCGCCGGCCTGCGCCTGCCAGTGCTGGTGCGCTTCATCGACATCCTCCACGACCGGGTCGAGCAGCTCTGCCACGCCTTCGACACAGCCATGGCCGAAGAAAACTTCGACGGGGGCTATACCGCGGTCTATCCCATCAAGGTCAACCAGCAGCGCCGGGTGGTGGAGGAGATACTGGCCACCCCCGAACGCGGCCGCGACCGGGTGGGCCTGGAAGCCGGCAGCAAGCCCGAGCTGCTCGCCGTGCTGGCGCTCTCCGGCGACGGCCCCTCGCTGATCGTCTGCAACGGCTACAAGGATCGCGAATACGTGCGCCTGGCGCTGATGGGCGAGAAACTCGGCCACCGCGTCTACCTGGTGGTGGAGAAGCTCTCTGAGCTGCCGCTGATCCTTGAGGAGGCCGCCGCGCTCGGCGTCACGCCGCGAATCGGCCTGCGTGCCCGCCTGGCCAGCGTGGGGCGTGGCCGCTGGCAGAACACCGGCGGCGAGAAGTCCAAGTTCGGCCTCACCGCCAGCCAGATTCTGGCGGTAGTGGAGCAGCTGCGCGAGGCCGATGCCCTGGCCAGCCTGCAGCTGGTGCACTTCCACCTGGGCTCCCAGATCGCCAATATCCGTGACATCCAGCGCGGCCTCAATGAGTGCGCGCGCTTCTACCAGGGGCTGGTGGAGCTGGGTGCCCCGGTGGATACCGTGGATGTGGGCGGCGGTCTGGGGGTCGACTACGAGGGTACGCGCTCGCGCAGCTTCTGCTCGGCCAACTACTCGATGCTCGAGTATGCCCGCAACGTGGTCTACGCCTTCCGCCTGGCCTGCCAGGAACACGACCTGCCGCAACCTCACCTGATCAGCGAGTCGGGACGGGCTCTCACCGCGCACCACGCAGTGCTGATCAGCAATGTGATCGGGGAGGAGCGGGTCAGCGAGGCCGCACCCGAGCGCCGGGTGGAGGGCGACCCCCAACTTGACGAGCTGTGGCGGGTCCACGACCTGCTGGGCGCCTCCCCCGACCAGCGCGGCCTGGTGGAGGCCTGGCATGACCTGGTGCAGGCCATGGGCGACCTGCATGAGCGCTTCGTCATGGGGCTGACCAATATCACCGCCCGCGCCGAGGGCGAGGCCGTCTATTTCGCCGCCTGCGCCCGTTTGCGTGCCCGTCTCGACACCCGTAACCGGGTGCACCGCGAGATCAACGACGAGCTTGCCGAGAAACTTGCCGACAAGCTGTTCGTCAACTTCTCGCTGTTCCAGTCGGTACCCGATGTCTGGGGCATCCAGCAGATCTTCCCGGTCGTGCCACTCACCGGACTCGACCAGGAGCCGGTTCGGCGCGGCGTCATCCAGGACATCACCTGCGACAGCGACGGCCGCATCGACGGCTACGTGGACGGCCAGGGCGTGGAGACCACCCTGCCGCTGCCCGAGTGGCAGGAGGGAGACGAGAAGCTGCTCGGCTTCTTCATGGTGGGTGCCTACCAGGAGATCCTCGGCGATCTGCACAACCTGTTCGGCGATACCGACTCGGTGGATGCCACCCTCAACGACGACGGCAGCTGGACCCTGAGCCATATCCAGCAGGGTGACCGGGTGGCCGACGTGCTGAGCTACGTCAACTTCGACGCCGAGGTACTGCGCCGAAACCTGGCCGAGCAACTCGCCGCCAGCGGCCTGGAAGAGGCCGAACAGCGGCGTTTCCTTGATGACCTCTCCGAGGGGCTGGCGGGCTATACCTACCTCGAGTGACTGCGCCAAAGCAGAGCGAGAAGGCGCCGGGGACAGATCGAAGAGGGGGTCCTACGCCAGGGGTGAGAAGCACTGCTTCGAACGGGCTGGCCATGGATGGCCAGCACCGGTCCTGCAAGCGAAGCAGGACGCGAGAGCGAAGCAGGGCGTCGGTAGCGCCCAAGGACGGGTTCACAGCGCCCCATCGACGGTCCGGCGCTCCGGGATCTGTCGCCGGAAAAGCCTCGAGCGACACCTACTGACTAACACTACTCCACCACGCGGGTGGTCACCTCCAGGCCACCGGTCAGGGTGAAGCGCAGCTCGCTGCCGCGCTCCAGAGGGCCGACCCCGGCGGGCGTGCCGGTCAGCACCACGTCCCCCGGCTGCAGGGAGAAGTGACGGCTTATCTCGGCCAGCAGAGTCGGCACCGGGAAGAGCATGTCGGCGCCCTCGCCATGCTGGCGCCTCTCGCCGTCCACCTCTAGGGTGAAGGAGAGCGCGCTCCAGTTGGGCACCTGGGAGAGCGGCAGGAAGGAGGAGAGCGGACAGGCGCCGTCGAAGGCCTTGGCGATCTCCCAGGGATGCCCCTTCTCCTTGAGCCGCGACTGGACATCACGCAGGGTCAGGTCCAGGGCCAGCCCGATGCCCACCACGGCACGCTCCGCCTCGTCGGCAGTGACGTGGGTCAGCTCCTCGCCGATCAGCAGCGCCAGCTCGGTCTCGTAGTGCACCTCCCCCCGGGAGAAGGGGGCCTCGATGGGCGACTCCAGAGGCACGGCACTGGTCGCCGGCTTGATGAAGAGCAGCGGCTCGCTGGGTACCGGATTGTCGAGCTCCCGGGCATGGTCGGCGTAGTTGCGACCGACGCAGACGATCTTGCCGAGCCTCTCGGGATAGGCCTGGCCGTCGGTGAAATGGGGGACAAAGCGCATGGCGCATCTTCTCCTTCTCTTGAGGCATGCCGCGGGCGCGACAGACCTCCCAGTCTACCGCAGCCCGCGGCACACGCCACAGCACCGCCGTCATCGCGAGACCCTCACCCCTCCGGCGACCAGGCCTCGTCCGGATCATGGGCCAGGAAGCCGGGGCGACGCCGGCGCGCCGCGAAGGGCGCCACGCAGCCGTTGTCGCGGCGGTTGTAGACGAAGAAGGCGTTGCTGCGCGGGTCCGGCGACATGTTGGCGTTGGAGCCGTGCAGCACGTTGCAGTCGAACAGCAGCAGGCCGCCGGCGGCCCCGGTGGGCGCCTCGATACCGTGGCGCTCGACCAGGGCGGCCAACGCCTCGCGGCTGGGCACGCCGAGCTCCTGGGTCTTCAGCGACTGCTTGTGGTTGTCGTCCGGCGTCTCACCCAGGCAGGGGACGAACACCTTGTGGGAGCCCGGGATCAACATCAGCGGGCCGTTGAAGGGGTGGTTGTCGGTGAGCACGATGGAGGCGCTCACTGCATGCATCGCCGGCATGCCGTCCTCGGCGTGCCAGGTCTCGAAGTCCGAGTGCCAGTTGAAGCCCTTGCCCTCGAAGCCCGGCTTGTAGTTGATGCGAGACTGGTGCACATAGGGCTCGCCGCCCAGGATCTGGCGGGCACGGCCGACCAGGCGCTCATCGCGCGCCAGGCGGGCGAAGCGCTCGGAGAGGAAGTGCATCGCGAACAGCGAGCGGATCTCGTTGCCGGAGGGCTCGGTGATGCTGAAGTTGCGATGGCGGTAGTCGGGCTTCTCCAGCAGGGCCGCCAGTTCCCGACGCAGCTCGTCGAGCTCCTCGCCGGTGATGAAGCCGGGCTCGAACAGGAAGCCCTTGCGCTCGAACTCGTCGAGTTGCGCCTGGCTCAGGGGGCCCGCCTCGGCACTTCCCTTCACCACCGCCTCACGGCGATTGAGCCAGGGCATGTCGAAGGGCTCGGCAAGGCGCGTGGGGTAGGGGTCCTCGCCGGGCCGCGGCGCGCTCTTCACGCGGCTCTGCGGGTCCGGCGAGTCGACGACACCATGACGGGAAACGGTCTTCTCAAACGCACGGTCAGACGTCTTGACTGACATCCAATCACCTCCTGTGTGTCCGTGATCAGTCTCAGCAAAACTCGTGTTCCGACGGCGATACAGCCGTGGGTGACCCCAGGGAGAAGGGACACAAAAAACCGCCTCGATGGGCGGTAATAATCGCGCAGCGGCGCGGAGTCTGGATGGTGCCGGCACCAGGAGTCGAACCCGGGACCTACTGATTACAAGTCAGTTGCTCTACCAACTGAGCTATGCCGGCAACTGCCGCTCTTGACGGCGCGGAGGACGAGGTCCTCTGAGCGAGAAAGACCGTGAACTCGAGTCCACGGTCTTTCGAAAACAAGGTTGGCGATGGCTGGGGTACCAGGATTCGAACCTGGGAATGCCGATACCAAAAACCGGTGCCTTACCACTTGGCTATACCCCAGCAGCGTGGTGGCCAGAGACGGAATCGAACCGCCGACACGGGGATTTTCAATCCCCTGCTCTACCAACTGAGCTATCTGGCCCCTTGCCAACGGTGCGTATTAAACCCCAGTCGGCCTTTCTCGTCAACCCCTTTCTTTTCATCAAGATGAGGGCGGTACATAACCCTCGGCACGGTCGGTCTCACGGTTGTCCAGGAAGCGCTCCATCTGCTCCATCAGGTACTCCCGGGTCGATGGTTCGAGCATGTTGAGATGCTTCTCGTTGATCAGTCGGGTCTGCAGGGCCTGCCACTCCTCCCAGGCCTGCTTCGACACGCTGGCCTGGATCTCCTGCCCCTTCTTGCCGGGCAGCGGCGGGAACGGCAGGGCCTCGAGCTCCTGCTGGTACTTGCGACAGAACACGGTCTGGCTCATGGGGGACTCCTTGGCAAACGCTGACTCAGGGTCCCGGCGGGGTATCCAGGGTGAAGGTCGCCAGGCTCGCCAGCAGCGCCTTCACCGGAGCCGCCAGGCCCACGGCATCGGGATTATCGGGATCGTACCAGCGACGCGTCTCGCCTATCGAATCGAGGCGCTCGACCCGCGCCGGCTGAGGGGTGATCTCCAGGCGGAAGTGGCTGAAGACATGGGTGAAGGGAGCCCGGGGGGCATCCAGCCGGCTGCCCGGGGCGTGGACATCGAGCCAGGCCCGAAGGGCTGCCGCCTCATCGAACTGGGGCAGGCTCCACAGCCCGCCCCACAGGCCGCTGGCCGGGCGCTGCTCCAGCAGCACCCGGCCGCGGGCATCACGCAGCAGCAGCATGCGGGTGGTTCGGGTGGGCAACGCCTTCCTGGGTTTGGATTCGGGAAAGCGGCGCTCCTCGCCGCGCGCATGGGCCAGGCAGACATCGTTGAAGGGGCAGCGGCCACACTCGGGGGTGCCACGACGGCAGAGGGTCGCGCCCAGATCCATCATCGCCTGGGTATAGTCGGCCAGTCGCTCGTGGGGCGTATAGTGCTCCGCCAGCTCCCATAGTCGACGCTCCACCGACACTCGTCCCGGCCAGCCTGGCACGGCGTGCAGGCGGCTAAGACTGCGCTTGACGTTGCCATCGAGGATCACCGCACGGCGCCCCTGACTCTGGGCGACGATGGCCCCGGCGGTGGAGCGTCCGATGCCGGGCAGGGCCGCCATCTCCTCCAGGCTGTGGAGCGGAAACTCCCCTCCATGCTCGTCGACCACCACCCGGGCGGCCTTGTGGAGGTTGCGCCCGCGGGCGTAGTAGCCGAGCCCCGTCCACAGGTGCAGCACCTCGTCCTGTTCCGCTGCCGCCAGGCTCTGTACATCCGGGAAGCGCGCCATGAAGCGCTCGAAGTAGGGGATCACGGTGGCGACCTGGGTCTGCTGCAGCATGATCTCCGAGACCCACACCCGGTAGGGCGTGCGCCGGCATTGCCAGGGCAGGTCGTGGCGACCGTGGGCGTCGAACCAGTCGAGCAGGCGCCGCTGGAAGGTCGCGGGAGCGAGTACGGGCGACGGAGTATCGGTCATTGCGGCTCAAAAAAAGCGCCGGCACCGGGCCGACGCAGGGACTGACTTTGCTCATTCGAAGAGACCCTTGAGAGCGTCGCGGAGTTCCCTGCCGGCGTCCTCGCCGACGCGCTCCTCGAGCTTGTCGAGGGCGCCTTGCAGTCGCTGTTCCACCTCGTCACCGGCGCGGCTGCCCAACTCTTCACGCAGTGCCTCACCGATGGCGGCAGTGAAGCCCTCACGATCGAAGCGGCACCACTCGGCGCTGTCGCCGCCGAGGCTACCCTCGCAGCGCACCGGCAGGGGCAGGCGCTCGAGGCGAGGATTGACCTTGCAGGCCAGGTCGGCGGTATCCACCACCCGCGCCGCGGCACGCAGGTCAAAGCGTTCGCTGGTCAGGTCGAGGGTGCCCTCGCCGCCCACATCGATGCCCGGCAGGGTGACAATGATGTCATCGCTCTCCACCACGCCATCGCGCACGCTGAGGGTGGCCTCGGCACGCTCGAAGCGGGTGTCCGCCTCCCACTCGCGCTGGGTCTGCTCCCCCTGCAGGGTCGCCACCGCGCTGCACAGCTCCCGGGAGACGTTGACGTCGAGGATGGCGCCGTCATCCAGGCGCATGGCGAGGCGCCCATTGAGGCCACGCTTCATCGCCGGCCAGGCGTTGCCCTGGGTGGTCAGTTCCCCCTCGACGAAGGCACGGCCACGCAGCGGCGCCGGCTCCTCGCCTTCGCCCAGCGCCTCCAACAGCGCATCGACGCGCACCCGCTCCAGGCGCGGTGCCAGCCGCCAGGCGATGGGTTCACGGCTCAGGTCCAGTTCGCCATCGGCGGCCAGACTGCCCTCGTAGAAGGCCGACTCGAGCGACACCAGCCGCTGCCGGCCGTCACGCCCCTCGAGTCGCAACGCCACGTCGCGGAAATCCAGCCCGCCCAGCCGCAGGCTGCTCAGGCTCAGCCGCGCATCCAGCGCCAGCTCGCGCAGCCACTCGACGGGCAGGAGTGCCTCTTCGTCCTGGGCGTGGGCACGACCGACACCGGGCAGCCACAGGCCGGCGGCGTCCGGCGCCTGCCCCGTGGATGCCGGCAGGTAGGCATCCAGGTCCAGGCTGTCCCCCTGCAGCTCCGTCTCCAGGCGGTGGCCGTCGAGGCCCGCCGCCAGGCGCCCGGTGAAGGTGCTGCCGTCGAGCACCAGGGTCATGCCGGTAAGGTCCACCCGCTCGAGGTCACCCTCCAGGGGGGTGGTCAACGCCACGTCGCTGAGCGCCTCGGGATCGGCCGTGGCCGGCAGGCTGTCGAAGCGCTCGAGCCAGGGCCGCAGCGAGAGCGGAGCCAGACGCAGCTGACCATCGTAGCGGGGTGCCTCGTGAAGGTTGGCGAGGTTGAGGTTTCCGCTGAGGCGCAGTCCATGGTCACCACTCAGCGTCAGGTCGCGCAGCCGGGCACTGCCGGCGGCCAGGTCGGACTCCAGGGCGAACTCCATGGCCAGAGAAAGAGGCGTGTCACCCAGCGCGGGATGCGCCAGCGTGGCCTTCAGGGTGCCGGGCTCCAGGCGCAGCTGGCGCGCGGCCATGTCGACCACCAGCCGCTGGCCGCTCAGCTCCAGCTGCTGCGGGCTCTCGACACCGGCCAGCCGGTTGCGGGTGGCGAGGGACAGGTCCTCGAGGGTATAGCGGCGTTCGGCGAGGGCCAGGGCAAGACGCCCCTTCATGGTGACCTCGCTGGCCAGCCGCGGCACGGTGTCGTCCACGCCCGCCGGGGTGTCATGGCCAAGCAGCTGGAAGCCCGCCGTGAAGGGGAAGGAGCGCCGGGGATTGACGTTGCGCCCGGTAACGGAGAGTCCCTTGAGGCGCAGCGAGTGCCCGGCAGCTCGATCGGTATAGCTCACCTCGCCGTCCTTGACCTCCACGCTGGCGATATTGAAGGCCACGGAGGGCCCATTGCCACCGCCGGGGACCGGGGCAGAGGAGGCGCTGGCCGGTGTCGACGGGTCATCTCCGCCGGCGAAGCGCTCCATCAGGGATTCCCAGTTGCCGCGACCGTCCTCGTCGCGGGCCAGGTTGAGGCGCAGGCCATCCAGGGTCATGCCATCGATGGCCACCTCACCGCGGAGCAGCGAAGCGAAGGCCAGGCTGACCTCGGCGCGGCGAAAGGCCATGAAGGCCGGATCCTCGCCGGCCGACTGCTCGGGCAGCCAGGCCTCGGCCTGCTCCACGCCGACCCCCAGCCGCGGGTAGAACGACCACGAGATGGGGCCTTCGAGGGAGAGGGTCAGGCCGACCCGCTCCTGCACCACCTCCTCCAGCCGCGGCTTGAGGTCTTCGGGGTCGAGGAAGGTGGTGACATAGACCACCGCCCCCACCGCCAGCACGGCGAGGATACCGATAGCGGCCAGCAGGGTGCTCAGCAGGCGCTTCATCGCGGTGACTCCTTGGTGTGGCAGCCGGGCAGGACGAGCTCATAATGGTCGCCGCTACGGTCGAGCCGATAGCCGAGCCGCGAGAGCATCAGCTGGTCGGCCATCTGCAACTGGGCCAGCTCTGCACGCAGAGGCTTCTCCTCGGCGCTGGCGGCCTCGCCGACCAGCGCCAGCAAGCGTGAGCCGACGCCCCGGCGACGGGTCGGCTTGCGCACACAGAAGTGCGACAGCCACCAGGCACTGCCATCGTCGCGCAGCGCCACGGCACCGATCAGACGATCATTGAAGCGCGCACAGAGGAAGGCGCCCCCCGCCGTCAGGTGGTCCTCGATAAAGGTATCAGCAGGGGCGGGCAGGCGCTCGGCAGGAGCGTCGGCATAGATTCGGGCGAGGTCGGTTCGGGCCTGGGCATCCGCTTCCCAGGCGCCCCGATCGACGGGGTGCAGAGTCACCGGCATAAAAGAACCTCCTTGGGCCGGGACGGCAGGTATCGCCGCCGCGCGACGGGCGTAGTGAATGGAGGCATTGTAGCGGATGGGGTCGGCGATTCTCTATAATGGCAGTTTTACGACCGCGGGCGAGCCCCGCCGTCCCCCTCGTTTCTGCGGATCGTTGCTCCAGCGATCCGCCTCGACATGCGCCCAGGCGCTGGAGAAGCATAGATGTCCGAGCGTATCGCCACGGTCAGCCGTGACACCCAGGAGACCCGGATCAGCGTCACCGTCAACCTCGATGGCAGCGGCAAGCTGAACTGCGAGACCGGCGTACCCTTCCTCGACCACATGCTCGACCAGGTGGCCCGCCACGGCCTGATCGACCTCGACATCAAGGCCGAGGGCGATCTGCATATCGACGACCACCATACTGTCGAGGACCTCGGTATCACCCTCGGCCAGGCCTTCGCCAGGGCCATCGGCGACAAGCGCGGCATCCGTCGCTACGGCCACGCCTATGTGCCCCTCGACGAGGCCCTCTCCCGGGTGGTGGTCGACTTCTCCGGCCGCGCCGGCCTGTTCATGGACGTGGAGTTCACCCGCGCCGCCGTGGGCCGCCTGGATACCCAGCTGTTTTGGGAGTTCTTCCAGGGCTTCGTCAACCACGCCATGGTCACCCTGCATATCGACAACCTGAAGGGCTTCAACGCCCATCATCAGGCGGAGACCATCTTCAAGGCCTTCGGTCGTGCCCTGCGCATGGCCCTGGAGGAAGATCCCCGCATGGCCGGCCAGATGCCCTCCACCAAGGGCAGCCTGTGAGACCCACGTACCACCCCACGAGGAGCGCCCCATGACGATTGCCGTCATCGATTACGGGATGGGCAACCTGCATTCCGTCGCCAAGGCACTGGAGCACGTCACCCACGAGAACGTGGTGATCACCCGTGACCCGCGCCGTATCCTCGGCGCTACCCGCCTGGTGCTGCCCGGCCAGGGCGCCATTCGAGACTGCATCGGCGAGCTGGAGAAGACCGAGCTGCGCGGCCTGGTGGAAGAGCTGCTGGCCAGCCAGGAGAAGCCCCTGCTGGGCATCTGCGTAGGCCAGCAGATGCTGCTCGACCACAGCGAGGAGAACGGCGGGGTCGACTGCCTGGGCTTCCTCGGCGGCGAAGTGAAGCGCTTCCCCGCCAACATGCGCGACGACCTGAACCAGCGACTGAAGGTACCCCATATGGGCTGGAACCTGGTGCACCAGCAGCGCGAGCACCCGCTGTGGGAGGGCATCGACCAGGACGAGCACTTCTACTTCGTGCACAGCTACTACGTGGCGGCCAGCGATGATGCCACGGTGTTCGGCACCACCGACTACGGTCGAGTGCAGGCCCATGTGGCGATCGGCCGCGACGCTACCTTCGCCGTGCAGTTCCACCCCGAGAAAAGCTCGCGGGCCGGTCTCAAGCTGCTCGAGAACTTTGTCAACTGGGCGCCCTAAGCCGCGCCCGGGTCAACTGGGCGCCCTGAACCGCGCCCGGGTCAACTGGGCGCCCCGAGCCGCGCCCGGTCAACCGGGGGCCCATCCCGCGCCGCCCGACCATGGATCAACAGGACACTGACATGCTGGTAATTCCCGCTATCGACCTCAAGGATGGCCAGTGCGTGCGCCTCAAGCAGGGCCGCATGGACGATGCCACCACCTACGGCGACGATCCGGTGGCCATGGCCGAGCGCTGGGTCGCCGCCGGTGCCCGTCGCCTGCACCTGGTGGACCTCAACGGCGCCTTCGAGGGCAAGCCGGTCAATGGTGAGGCGGTCACCGCCATCGCCCGCCGCTACCCCGACTTGCCGATCCAGATCGGCGGCGGCATCCGCTCCGCCGAGACCATCGAGCACTACCTCGCGGCCGGGGTCAGCTACGTGATCATCGGCACCAAGGCGGTCAAGGAGCCCGACTTCGTGGGCGAGATGTGCCGCGCCTTCCCCGGCCATGTGATCGTCGGCCTCGACGCCCACGACGGCTTCGTGGCCACCGACGGCTGGGCCGAGGTCTCCCAGGTCAAGGCGGTGGATCTGTCGAAGCGCTTCGCCGACGACGGCGTCTCCAGCATCGTCTACACCGATATCGCCCGGGACGGCATGCTGAACGGCGTCAACGTCGAGGCCACCGCGGCACTCGCCCGTGACGGCGGCCTGCCGGTGATCGCCTCCGGCGGGGTGACCAACCTCGACGACCTGCGCGCTCTGGTGGCCGCCGACGAACCCGGCATCCTCGGCGCCATTACCGGACGCGCCATCTACGAGGGCAGCCTGGACCTGGCCGAGGGCCAGCGGCTGTGTGATGAACTCGCCCGGAAAGGGAGCTGACCATGGGACTCGCCAAGCGCATCATCCCCTGCCTCGACGTCGACGCCGGCCGCGTGGTCAAGGGCGTCAACTTCATCGGCATCCGCGACGCCGGCGACCCGGTGGAGATCGCCCAGCGCTACAACCAGCAGGGCGCCGACGAAATCACCTTCCTCGACATCACTGCCAGCCACGAGGACCGGGATACCACGGTGGAGATGGTCGAGCGCATCGCCGGCGAGGTCTTCATCCCGCTGACCGTGGGCGGCGGCATCCGCACCTGCGATGATATCCGCACCATGCTCAACGCCGGCGCCGACAAGGTCTCCATCAACACCGCCGCGGTCACCAACCCCGAGTTCGTGCGCGAGGCCGCCGAGCGCTTCGGCAGCCAGTGCATCGTGGTGGCCATCGACGCCAAGAAGGTCTCCGCCGAGGGCGAGGCCCCGCGCTGGGAGATCTTCACCCACGGCGGGCGCCGCCCCACCGGCCTCGATGCCGTGGAGTGGGCGAAGAAGATGGTGGAGTACGGCGCAGGCGAGCTGCTGCTTACCAGCATGGACCGCGACGGTACCAAGGCCGGCTTCGATCTCGGCGTGACCCACGCCATCAGCGAGGCAGTGAGTGTACCGGTGATCGCCTCCGGTGGGGTCGGCACCCTCGACCATCTGGTGGAGGGCGTGATCGACGGCGGCGCCGACGCGGTACTCGCCGCCAGCATCTTCCACTTCGGCGAGTACACCATCCCCGAGGCCAAGCGCTACATGGCCGAACGCGGCATCGAGATGCGCCTGTAGGCACTACTCCTCGGCGGAGAGGCCCAGGTTGCTGACGCCCTCGTTGCGCCCCAGCCGGCGCAGCGTCTTGAGGGCGTCACGATCCAGGGGGCCTGCCTCCACCGCCTCCAGCACTGCGTCCTGGAAGTCGTTCTCGTCCACCATCAGCGGATGCTCGCGCACCAGGGCGGCCAAGCGCTCGCCGTCCTCCTCGCCCTCGGTCAGCTCGATGAAGGCCCGCACCCCGCCTCGCGAGGCGCGACTCACCTCCAGCACCGCCTCGGGCGCCTCGCCCTGCAGGGTGTCGAGGAGCGCCGAGAGCGCCGCCACCACCTCGGTGGCGCGCCGCGCACCGAAGCTGTCGTCATCTTCCGGCGGTGCCAGCTCGGCGAGCTTCTCGGCCTGGCGCTCGAAGTCGATGCGCGCCCCCGCAATCGCCAGCCGCTCCCACACCAGGTCGAGGATCGCGCGCAGCCCCGCCGGGTTGCCATGGCCGGCGGTCTGGGCATAGAGCGCATAGTTGGGCAGAAGGCGCTCGCACAGCGCCGCCATGAAGGCCTGCTGGCGATGAGGCTCGAGGCCCTGCAGGCGCTGAAAGAAACCGCTCATGGACTCTCCTTGGCTGTTGGTTATGTCGGCTGCCCCCTTCGACCATGGCAGTACTCGGAGCTGACCCGGCGACAGGCCTTCACATCCTATACGACCTGACCCCGGCGCTCCTCGGGCAGGTTCAGTGTCTATGGTCTGTTCACGGCCACATCCGCTCCACTGGTGCCCGGCCGCGGGCATCCAGCAGCACCCCCTCGGCGGCCAGGTGCTGGCGCTGCTCGGCGGCGCCGGGGTGGTCGGCCAGCTTGCGCGAGGCGGTGATGATGCGAAACCACGGCAGGTCGTGGCCGGTGGGCAGTTCGCGCAGGGCACGGGCCACCAACCGCGGCGTGGCGCCCTCGGCCATGGCAGCGATGCGCCCATAGGTGGTCACCCGCCCGGGCGGGATCTCGGCGATGACGGTCAGGACCTGTTCCCTCCAGCCGGCCTTCATGTACCCTTGCGCCCCCTGTCCGTTGCAAACGCTGGTGAGGTTACCCATGCACGTTCATCTGCTCCAGCACGCCCCCCACCAGGGGCCGGCACGCCTGGCCGACTGGTTGACCAGCATGGGCCACAGCCACACGGTATTCCACCTCGACGCCGGCGAGCTGCCGCCGAAACCCGGCGACGGCGATGCCCTGGTGCTGCTCGATGGCCCCGAAGGTCCCCTGGACGAGACTCGCCAGCCCTGGGTCAGGCGCGAGCGCAAGCTGGTCGAGCGCGCCCTGGACGGCCACAGGCCGCTGCTGGGCATCGGCTACGGCGCTCGCCTGATCGCCACGGCGCTGGGTGCGGTGGTCGCCCGCGGCACCTTCGCGGAAACCGGCTGGCACCCGGTCACGCTTGCCGCGGAGAGCGGCCTGGACCTGCCCGAGCGCTTCGAGGCCTTCATGTGGCATCGCGAGGTTTTCGCCCTGCCCGACAACGCCCTGCCTCTGGGTGGCAGCGAGGCGAGCCCGCTGCAGGGCTTCAGCTGGGACGACGGCCGCGTGCTGGGGCTGCTCTGCCATCTGGAGGCCACCGCCGAGAGCGTCGGGACGCTGCTCGCCAACGAGCCACTGCCCGAGGGCAGCGAGGCCAGCCCCCACGCCCAGGATACCGCGGCGATGCTCGGGGACCCGCGGCGCTTCGACCGCCTCGCCCCGCTGCTCGACCGCCTGCTCAGCCAGTGGCTGCGCCAGGCAGCAGCCTGACCCTGCGATTAGCGAGGGCGCCGGGAACAAGCCGAAGAGGAGGTCCGAGGACCAGGGATGGCCGAGGTAGCGTACAGGGACGTATTCACAGCGCCTCCTCGCAGGCTTGTTGCCGGGTCAGCCCCGAGCGATGCCGGTCTCAGCCACAGAGTGACCACACATCGCTTTCAACCTTGCCTTCTGTTCATTCGACCACTCCCGGGCCACCGCCAGGCAGCTCTCCCAGTCGCCCACATGCAGGAAGTGACCCGGGTCACGCTTCTCCAGCTGGTGTCGATACATGGGGTCGTAGTATTCGGTCAGCAGCGGCGCCAGCCACGCCTCGTGGGCCTGGGGGTTGCCGCGTTCATGCTCGCGGAAGGCCAGCGCCTGTAGCCGCTGCAGCCGGGCCAGGCGTGCGCTGCCCAGGCGCTTGCGCAGCTTGGCCAGGGACTCCTCCAGCTGCTTGCGCATCAGGGCCCAGCCCAGCCACTCGCCGAACTGCCGACGATAGACCGCCCACAGCTCCTCGATATAGTCGCGATGGATCTGTGCCAGGCGCCAGTCCAGGGACATCTCCACGCGCAGTCGCGGGGCGCGCTGCATCGCCTCCCAGAAGGCCTGGGGCAGGTTGGCGCCGCCGATATGGCGTGACTCGTCCTCCACTACCACGGGGCCCGGCAACTCCAGCAGGCGCAGGCCCATGGCATGCTCGAAGTCGATCTGGCCGGGGGCCTGCAGCGGGTGGCGGCCGAAGGCGGAGCCCTTGTGACGGGCACACCCCTCCAGGTCCAGGCCATTGTCCAGGGCCAACACGAGATCAGTCTTGGCACAGCCGGTGAGCCCGCCCACCACCAGCAGCGGCTGCTCGGCGGCGGCATCGATGCGTGCGCAGAGTGCCTGGCGCATCGCCTTCCAGCCGCCGCGGATGCGCGGCCGGGTGATGCCCGCCTCGCGGATCCACTGCTGGGCGATCTGCGAACGCAGCCCACCGCGGAAGCAGTAGACGATGGCATCGGGGTAACGCTCGAGCTCCGCCATCCAGGCCGCCACCCGCGCCGCCTTGACCTCGCCACTGACCAGACGCTCGCCCAGGGCGATCGCCGCGGCCTGGCCGCGCTGCTTGTACTCGATGCCGACCAGGCGGCGCTCCTCGTTATCCATCAGCGGCAGGTTCACCGCCCCGGGCAGCGCCCCCTGGGCGAACTCCACGGGAGCGCGCACATCGATGAGGTGCCGCCCTTCGCTCAGCAGCGCCAGGTCGGGGTCGACCAGCGGCAGGTCACTCATCCATGCACCTCGATGCGCGCCGGGCCGCTGGCCTCGATGATCTCGCCGAAGGGCTCGAGGGTCAGGCCATGCTCGCGGCCGATGCGCTCGACGTCATCCTCCCAGGCCGGATCCACGGCCAGCAGCAGGCCGCCGGAGGTCTGGGGATCGCACAGCCACTGCCAGTGGGCCTCGTCCATCTCGGGCAGGCTCGTCCCAAGGGCCTGACGATTGCGCAGGGTGCCTCCCGGCACCGCCCCCTGGCGACGATAGGCCTCGGCCTCGGCCAGGCGGGGCAGGCGCCGGAAGTCGATGCGCGACGCCACCTCGCTGGCCGCGCACACCTCGGCCAGATGGCCGCCGAGCCCGAAGCCGGTGACATCGGTCATGGCGTGCACGCCCGAGACCTTCGCCAGGTCCACGCCGATGCGGTTGGAGCGCAGCATGGTCTCCCGGGCCAGGCCCTGGTGGCCCGCCTCGAGCAGCCCCTTCTTCTCGGCGGTGGTCAGCATGCCCACCCCCAGCGGCTTGGTCAGGAACAGCAGGTCCCCCGGTTTCGCCCCCTTGTTGAGCTTGAGGTGCGCAAGGTCCACCAGGCCATTCACCGCCAGGCCGAAGATCGGCTCCGGGGCATCGATGGAGTGGCCGCCGGCAAGCGCCAGGCCCAGCTCGCGACACACCGCCTGGGCGCCGGCCATCACGTCGCCGGCCACCTCGGCGGGCAGCTTGTCCAGCGGCCAGCCGAGGATGCCCAGCGCCAGCACCGGGGTACCGCCCATGGCATAGATATCGCTGATCGCGTTGGTGGCGGCGATGCGCCCGAAGTCGAAGGGGTCGTCGACGATGGGCATGAAGAAGTCGGTGGTGGCGATCATGCCGCGGCCGTCGCCCAGGTCGTAGACGGCGGCGTCCTCGCGGCCCTGGTTGCCGACGATCAGCCGCGAATGGGTAGCCCCCGGACCGGCCTGGGCCAGGATGCCGTCGAGCACATCGGGGGCGATCTTGCAGCCGCAGCCGGCTCCGTGGCTGTACTGGGTCAGGCGGATGGCGCTCATCGGAATCTCCTCGGAATCGGTTACGGGTATTCTAACATCAAGGCCCCAACTCACAGGGCCTCGAGGGCGTCGGCGAGCTTGTCCACCGCCACCACCTCCATCCCCTCGGGGGCCCGCTTGGGGGCGTTGGCCCGCGGCACGATGGCGCGGGTGAAGCCGTGCTTGGCGGCCTCGAGGATGCGTTCCTGGCCGCTGGGCACCGGGCGGATCTCGCCGGAGAGCCCCACCTCGCCGAACACCACCAGCTCGCGGGGCAGCGGTCGACTCTGCAGGCTGGAGACCACCGCCAGCAGCACCGCCAGGTCGGCACTGGTCTCCAGCACCTTGACCCCGCCCACCACGTTGAGGAAGACATCCTGATCACCGGTGAATAGTCCGCCGTGACGGTGCAGCACGGCGAGCAGCATGGCCAGGCGGTTGGCATCGAGGCCCACCGCCACGCGCCTCGGGTTGCCCAGCGGCGAGTCATCGAGCAGCGCCTGCACCTCCACCAGGATCGGCCGGGTGCCCTCCCACACCACCATCACCAGGCTGCCCGGCGCCTGCTCCTCGGTGCGCGACAGGAAGATGGCACTGGGATTCTTCACCTCCTTGAGGCCGTGCTCGAGCATGGCGAAGACCCCCAGCTCGTTGACCGCGCCGAAGCGGTTCTTCTGGCCGCGCAGGGTGCGGAAGCGCGAGTCGGCGCCGCCCTCCAGCAGCAGCGAGGCATCGATCATGTGCTCCAGCACCTTGGGGCCGGCGAGACTGCCATCCTTGGTCACATGGCCCACCAGCAGCAGCACGGTGTTGCTCTGCTTGGCGAAGCGGGTCAGGGCCGCGGCGGACTCGCGCACCTGGGCCACGCCGCCCGGGGCCGAGGCGATATCCTCCAGGTGCATGGTCTGGATGGAGTCGATGATCAGGATCTCCGGTTGCTCACGCTCGGCCACGGCGAGGATCGTCTCGACGCTGGTCTCGGCCAGCATCTTCAGCCCCTGGGTGGGCAGTTGAAGGCGGTGGGCACGCATCGCCACCTGGGAAAGCGACTCCTCGCCGGTGACGTAGAGCACGCCACGCCCCTGGGCGAGCTTGCAGGCGGTCTGCAGCAGCAGCGTCGACTTGCCCGCCCCGGGGTGGCCGCCCAGCAGCACCGCCGAGCCCGGCACCAGGCCGCCGCCCAGCACCCGGTCGAACTCGGCGAAGGTGGAGGAGAGTCTGGGTACCTCGCTGAGATCGACATTGGCCAGGTCGACCACCTCGCGGGTCAGGGCGCCGGCATAGCCACCGCGCGCCGCCGGCGATGCGGCTGCGGCTCCCGGTCGAGCCGCGGCGAGACGCACCTCGCTGAGGGTGTTCCATTCTCGGCAGCTCGTGCACTGCCCCTGCCACTTGCGGTATTCGGCGCCGCACTCGGTGCAGACGTAGGCGCTCTTTGCCTTGGCCATGGCGTGTCTCGTCGGTGGATGGGTCGTTAAGTGTCGCTGGTCAGGCCGTTGCGTCAGTGGCAACGGCCACAACGGCAGGGGGCGGCCCGAAGGCCGCCCCCACCGGATCACCCGGGGTCATCCGCGAGCGATCACTGACGCTTGAGCTGCAGCATCTCGCTGTTCTGGAAGCGCCGCCGCTCGGGGTCGATCAGCTCCAGGGTCTGCGGATCGAGGCGCAGGAAGTAGTAGATCTGCCCCTCGCCGTCCGGCGTGAGCTCGTAGACGGTGGCATCAGGCTCATTGGCGGTACCTTCCAGCACCTCCCAGTTGCCAGCGTAGGTCTCGTCCGGGGGGCTCTGCGGATGGCCACGATAGGAGGCGTTGAGCTCGAAGGTGCGATCCTCGGCGGCGGCCTGTTCGTCGCCACGCATCAGCACATCGAGGTCGATACCATCGCAGTTGCGGCAGGGCAGAGTGCCCTGATAGCGCTCCTCGTCGGGCTCCACGGCGGCACCCGCAGGGCCATCGGTGGGGCCGGCGGCGCAGCCGGCCAGCAGCGCAAGCATCGCCGATCCGGCAAGCAAGGTCCTGATTTGCATATGTGTCCTCCTGGGCAGTGGGCGTTGCACCGTAATGCACGGCGGCCTGACGGCCTGAGTCACAGCATAACCGCTGATACGGCCGACGCACAGTTTCCCCTCATCCGCCGATACCGGCATGCACGTGGGCGAAGACCAGCGCCAGCACCACCGGCATCACCACCAGCGAGCCGAGGTTGCCGATCAGCACCAGCGAGGCGACCTTGTGAGGCTCCTGGCGGTACTGCTCGGCAACCAGATAGTTGAGCACCGCCGGCGGCAGGGCGGCGAACACCCACAGCGCCGCGGCCTGCAGCCCGGAGAGCCCCAGCAGCCAGACCAGCGGCGCGGCCAGTACCAGCCCCGAGAGCGGGCAGAGCACGGCGCCCAGCAGGCCGGTCTTCCAGTCCGAGAAATCAATATCGAGCATGCGCACGCCGAGGGCGAAGAGCAGCAGCGGGATACACACTCCGCCCAGCATATGCAGCGCCTCCAGCAGCCAGCCGGGCAGCGGCACGCCCAGCAGGTTGACCGCCAGGCCGGCGAAGGTGGCCAGCACGATGGGCAGACGCAGGATGCGCAGCAGCGAGGAGCCGGGACTCAACATCCACAACCCCACCGTGAAGTGCAGCAGCATCTCGACGATGAACAGCACCACCGCGGCGGGCAGCGCCGCCTCGCCGAAGGCCAGCAGCAGCAGCGGGATGCCCATGTTGCCGGAGTTGTTGAACATCATCGGCGGCAGGAAGGTCTTCACCTCCAGCCCCAGCCACTTCACCAGCGGCCACAGCACCAGCCCCGAGCCCAGCACCACCACCGTGCCACCCAGCGCCAGCCCCGCATACTCCTCCAGCGGGGCCTGGCCGTCGGCCAGCACGGCAAACACCAGCATGGGCACGAAGAGCTCCATGTTGAGGGTGTTGAGGGTGGCGATATCGGGGTTGCGCAGGCGGCCATAGAGGGTGCCGCATCCGGCAATCAGGAATACCGGCAGCAGGGTGGCAAGGATCTGGGCGGTCATCGCGATGTCGTTGTGTTCAGAGGTCAGGGGGCACCAGCCTAGCACGGCTTGCGCGGCTCGGCCGCGCGGGTCACCATGCCTGCTATCCCTCACTGTCCCGAGCGAGAGCCATGAGCAAGTTCTGGAGCCCCGAGGTCCGCGAGCTGACGCCCTATGTTCCCGGCGAGCAGCCCCGCGAGCGCCTGATCAAGCTGAACACCAACGAGAACCCCTACCCCCCGGCCCCGGGAGTCGGCGCCGTGCTGCGCGACTTCCCCAGCGACCACCTGCGCCGCTATCCGGACCCCGAGTCCCGGGCGCTGCGCGAGGCGCTGGCCGCGGAGTTCGGCGTCGAGGTCGGGCAGGTGTTCGTGGGCAATGGCTCCGACGAGGTACTCGCACTGGCCTTCCAGGCCTTCTTCCGCCAGGCAGCGGCTCTGCAGATGCCGGCGATCACCTACAGCTTCTACCCGGTCTACTGCCGGCTCTACGACATCGAGCGCCAGGCCCTGCCGCTGGCCGCCGACTGGTCGGTGGATCTCGCGGCATTCGCCCCCTCGGCGGGCGGGGTGGTCTTCGCCAACCCCAACGCCCCCACCGGCCACGGCCACGATCGCGCGTCGATCGCCACCCTGCTCGAGAGGATTACCGAGTCGGTGGTGCTGATCGACGAGGCCTACGTGGACTTCGGCGGCGAGAGCGCGGTGCCACTGGTGGAGCGCTTCCCCAACCTGCTGATCACCGGCACCTTCTCCAAGTCGCGCAGCCTGGCCGGCCTGCGGCTGGGCTATGCGGTGGGCTCCAGGGAGCTGATCGAGGGGCTGGAGCGGGTCAAGGACTCCTTCAACTCCTACCCGGTGGACAGCCTGGCCAGCGCCGTGGCCATCGCCTCCCTGGCCGACGCGGAGCACTTCGCGGCGTGCCGTGAACGGGTGATCACTACCCGCGAGCAAACCCGCAGCGCGCTCGAGCGACTGGGCTTCGAGGTACTGCCCTCCCAGGCCAACTTCTTGCTGGTCCGCCACCCCGACCAGGATGCCGCCCAGCTCTTCGTGGGGCTGCGCGAGCGGGGCGTGCTGGTGCGCCACTTCAACACCGAGGCGCTGCGCGACCACCTGCGCATCAGTATCGGCACCGATGACGAGATGGAGAACCTCATCGAGACGCTGACGCTGCTCTGCCAGGCGCCGGCCTGAACCCCGCCCCACCAACCCCCCTCCAAACACACGAAAGCCCCGCGGCACTTGCGCGCCGCGGGGCTTTCACTCGGGCTCGGGTCAGGCTCGCCGCGGACTCAGAAGTGCGGCTTGAGCTGCTGCACCAGCGCCTTGTAGAGGCGCGGGCCGGCGGCCATCAGCTGGCCATCCGCCTCCACCCTGGGCTGGCCGTCCGGGGTCCCCATCAGCGCGCCGGACTCCTTGAGCAGCAGGCCGCCGACGTGGAGATCCTGCTCCTCCAGGCCCAGCACGAAGGCGGCATCGGCACGCCCGGAGGCCAGCTCGGCGAGATCGAGCAGGCCGCTGCCGCTGGCCCGCTGCACCTCGATGAGCGGACCGAGTTGCTGCACCAGAGTCAGGTAGGAGGGCAGGTAGCGATTGCGCAGCGAGCTGTCGGGCAGCCCCATGGCGACGCGCGTGCCGGACACGGCATGCTTGCCGGGGACACGGATACGCTTGCCGTTGTGCTGGGCACCACGGCCACGGCTGGCCAGGTACTCGTCGTCGCTGAAGGGGCAGATCACCACCGCATGCTCCGCACGGCCCTTGACCAGGCATACCAGTGACAGCGCGAAGCCGGGAGCGGCCACCTCGAGGTTCGAGTAGCCGTGGAAGGGTTCGATGCGCCACAGCACGTCGCGCCCCTCGCCTTCCCCCTCGCGATGGGGGGTGAAACGGCCGACGACGCCGTGCTGGGGGTAGCCGCGGGAGAGCTGACGCACGATCAGTGTCTCGGCGTTGCGCGCGGCGTCTTCCAGCAGGCGGTCGAGGTTGTGCTCTTGGTGGGAGTTCTCGATGCGCTCGCGAATGCGCAGGAACTGCTCGCCGGCGCTGCGGGCGGCGCGCAGCGCGTATTGGACCATCGGATGCATGATCGGGCCTTGGGGAGTCGGTGGTGTTAAAGAACGGGGCGTTCACTCGAAACGCTGGCGCGAATCCTAGCAGAAGCGCTCGTGACGCGCCATCCACCCCGACGCTCGCATGCTAGACTGCGCCCCTCAACTTCCTGCAGCACCGGACCCTGACCCATGCTCGAGCGCATCCGTATCGTCCTGATCGGCACCAGCCACCCCGGCAATATCGGCGCCACCGCCCGCGCCATGCACAACATGGCCCTGAGCGACCTTGCCCTGGTGGCACCGCGCTGCGAGCCGATCACCGCCGATAGTGTGTCGCGGGCCTCCGGTGCCGACCACCTGGTCCACGGCGCCCGGGTGGTCGACACCCTGGAGGAGGCCGTGGCCGACTGCACCCTGGTGGTGGGCGCCAGCGCCCGCTCGCGGACCCTGCCCTGGCCGATGCTCTCGCCGCGCGAGCTGGGCGACCGCCTGCCCCAGGAGCTGGCCGACCCCGACGCCCGGGTGGCGCTGGTGTTCGGCCGCGAGGACAGCGGCCTGACCAATGCCGAACTGCAGCGCTGCCATGCCCACGTGCACATCCCCACCAACCCGGACTTCAGCTCGCTGAACCTGGCCGCGGCGGTGCAGGTACTGGCCTACGAGTGCCGCCAGGCCTGGCTGGCGGGAGAGCCGGCCGCCCCGGTGGAGCCTGACCAGGCCCTGGCCACCCACGCCGAGCTCGAGCACTACTTCGCCCACCTGGAGCGCACCCTGGTCGCCATCGGCTTCCATGACCCGGCCACCCCTCGCCAGCTGATGGCCCGGCTGCGTCGCTTCACCCTGCGCGCCCGCCCGGAGCGCATGGAGCTCAATATCCTGCGCGGCATCCTCTCGGATACCGAGAAGCTCGCCCCGCCGCGGGATGAGTGATGGCCAACGCCCGGCGGAAAGGGGCAGGCTGCCTTGAAGCTCCCCACCGCCGCCCCCACACTGAGATGATCATCCGCGGCGGTTGCCGCCCTGCCCATCCAAGCCCAAGGACCGCTGCATGTTTCAACGCCTGCGTGAGGACATCAACAGCGTTTTCGACCGCGACCCGGCGGCACGCAACTTCCTCGAAGTGCTGACCAACTACCCGGGCCTGCACGCCCTGCTGCTCCACCGCCTGAGCCACCGCCTGTGGCGCGCCAACCTGCGCTGGCTGGCACGCAGCCTCTCCACCTTCTCGCGCTGGCTGACCGGCATCGAGATCCACCCCGGGGCCACTATCGGCCGACGCTTCTTCATCGACCACGGCATGGGCGTGGTGATCGGCGAGACCGCCGAGGTGGGCGACGACGTCACCCTCTACCAGGGCGTGACCCTGGGCGGCACCAGCTGGAACAAGGGCAAGCGCCACCCCACCCTGGAGGATGGCGTGATCGTCGGCGCCGGCGCCAAGATCCTCGGCCCCTTCAGCGTCGGGACCGGCGCCAAGATCGGCTCCAACGCCGTGGTGACCAAGGAGGTGCCCGCCGGCGCCACCGTGGTGGGCATCCCCGGCAAGATCGTCAAGCGCGAGGAGCCCGATGCCGCCGACACCCTGGACGTCGACCCCGAGCGCCGCGAGGCGATTCGCCGCAAGTTCGGCTTCGACGCCTACGGGGTCAGCGAGGACATGCCCGACCCGGTGGCCCGCTCCATCCAGGCGATGCTCGATCATATGCACGCCGTGGACGAGCGCCTCGAGCGCATGTGCCAGACCCTGCGCAAGGTGGACGCCAGCTACCGCGAGGGCGAGCTGCCGGAGCTGCGTGACGAGGACTTCGCCGAGGTGCTCGACGACGCCTGCAAGATGCCGGAGAAGGCGCCGGCCGCCGAGAAGGCCGGCGAAGGGGAGCGACGCGACTAGGCCAACCAGATCGACAGGTATAGAAGGAGCGCTGGGGGCAAGTCGTAGAGGAGGTCCTACGCCAGGGATGGCGTCGGTAGCAATGGGATGGAGTCCTCCCCACCCTATATCGGCGTCGTTGCGCCACACTGGTGGGCGAGAACACCAACCAGCCTGAGGGTGAGGAGAACTCGTCATGAACATTACCCGTGTCGGCGTCGATATCGCAAAGTCTGTTTTTCATGTCCACGGCGTCGATCGCCATGATCAGGTGCAGTGGCAAGGTA